>CALMBS010000462.1 GCA_937860285.1 uncultured Chloroflexota bacterium | reverse complement strand
TGGTACATGTTGGTCAGGCGCTGCGTCGCCCAGTCCTCATCAAAGAGGTCGGCCAGCTCCGAGTCCGTGGAGGCGATGCCCCGGGCGCAGCCGCGGCCCGATTCGCAGTTCCCGCAGCGGACGCACTCCAGGGACACCAGCTCCGCTGTGCCGATCACCGCCCCGTCGGCCCCCAGGCAGATGGCCTTGGCCAGGTCATGGGCCGTCCGGATCCCGCCGGAGGCGATGAGGGTCATGGCATCGCGCACACCCTCCTCCTTGAGGAAGCGGTGCACCTTCACGATAGCGTATTCGATGGGCATGGCGATGTTCTTCTTGGCGATGTCGGGCGCCGCCCCCGTGCCGCCGTAGCCGCCGTCGATGTGGATGATGTGGGCGCCGGCATAGTAGGAGCCGACGGCCACCATGTCCACGTCGCTGGGAGTGGAGACCTTCACCGACACCAGGGCGTCGGGGTTGATCTCCTTGATCCAGTCGATGTGCTTCTTGTGGTCCTCGATGGAGTACACCGAGTGGAACGGGAAGGGCGAGAACAGCGGCGTACCCTTGACCGCCTCGCGCATCCGGGCCACGCTCTCGGTGTTCTTCTCGCCGAGGAGGTGTCCGCCGAGGCCCGGCTTGGCGCCCTGGGCGTACTTGAACTCGATGATCTTGACGCGCTGGATGGTCTCCTCCCGGACGCCGAACAGCCCGGTGGCCACCTGGGTGATCACGTGGTCGTCGTACGGCTGCAGCATCTCGGGATAGCCGCCCTCCCCGGTGCAGGTGAAGGTGTCCCACGCGGTGGCATTGCGCGCCTTGGAGACCATCGTGGGCAGGCTCACCGATCCAAAGGACATGCCGCCGCCATAGACCGGGGTGGAGATGACGATGTCGGCCCGTCCGTCGTGGCGGCGGTTCAAGGGGATGGCGGTCGATATCTCGGACCGGTCCAGCCCGGACGGCCCGGCGGGGAACCTGAACCGCAGCTTGTCGAATCCGCCACCGGAGTTCCCCACGTTGTACTCCAGGTCGGTCCGCTGCGGCGGGTAGCCGGTCTCGGCCATGATCCAGGTCCCGGTGATGATGTCCGCGGTCCAGCGGTAGTCGCCCAGCGCGGCGTACATGGGATTGAGCGACAGCGAGAGCGCCTGGCGGGGGCACCGGGCCACGCAGTAGAAGTCGTTCGCCTGGCAGGCAAAGCCGATGCAGCGGTAGTCGATGGGCGGCCTGGCCCGGTTGTGGCCCTCCACCCTCTCGTGCACGCCGTAGGGGCAGTTCCTGGCGCACAGGCCGCAGTTGATGCAGGCCTCCGAGCGCGTCACCTTGTACTTCGGCACCTGGTGCCGGAAGCGGGAGGGCGTCCTTCTGATTTCAACGGTCGAGGGCTTCATCTGCTCACCGCCTCTCCCTTCGAGTCGGAACCTCCCGGAAGGAACAGCCGCCCGAAGGTATCCCGGTCCACCTCCTCGAAGAATATGGCCCGGCCCGACTCCCCGCGAAGCCGGCGGGCCTCCCGGATGCCCATGGCGCCCATCACCTCCAGGATCTGGGAGTGCCAGGCCGCCGTGAGGTTGACCATCCGCTGGGCCAGGGTGGGGACCGGGATGCCGTCCAGCCCCTCGGGGTACACCAGCTGCTTCTCCGGCTTCTGGCAGAGCGTGGCGCCCACGGCAATCATCAGCGGAATGTCCACGGCCACCAGGTCGGCGCCGCAGAGCATGGCCTTGGGCACGTGCTCCGCCATGGCAATCCCGCCCGAGGCGATGATGGTCAGTTCGTCCCGAATCCGGTCCTCCACCAGCCTCAGGTGGACGGCCCGGATGATGTCCTTCAGCGTCCGCCTTTCCGAAGGCAAATGCGGCTGCGGCCCCGGTCCGCCCGGCCCGCCGGTCTCCCGGCCGCAATAGTCCGCCACGATGTGGATGATCTCCGCTCCGCTGTGCGCCAGCCGGGCCACGGTGTCTTCCACGTCCTTGGCCGCCGGCACACGCACGATGGGCAGCGCCCGGCCGATCTTGCCGATTTCGAGCCGCAGCTGCGGCCAGTCAGTCATCAAAGCGTCGCTGTGCTCGATGGCCACCAGCCGCGCCTTCCCGATCACCCCCCGGTACCTCTCGATCTCTCCCGGGGCCACGCGGGGAATAAGGCTGCCGGCCACTTCCTCCAGGTCGCCGGTGATATCGGCCGCCGGCACAATGACGCCGGTCCCCACCTCAGCCGCCGCCTTCACCAGGGCCTGCCGCACATTCGGGGCCAGGCCGCCATCCGGGACCTCGAACAGCATGGGGATGGGGATGGATACGGTGTCCGGCACCCTGGATACCAGCCGACCTCCGGCGTCGAAGACCAGGTGGTTCAGCCGGCGGCCCAGGTCCACCGCGGTGCTGATGTACTCCCTGCCGTGAATCCCGTCACGGGTGGGCCGCACGATCTCGGACATGTCCGTCCACATGCCATCGAAACCGGTTCCCGTGAACGGCCCGCGGTAGCCGGCACCGGAGACGGGGACCTTTCCATCCTCCGCCTGCTTCCAGAGGCTGATCAGCATATCGGGCTTCCAGAAGTCACCGCCGGCTGCGGCGAAGACCGGGTCGAGGGACTTCTCCAGGGCCCCCCGGGGGCACTCCTGGATGCAGCGGAAGCAGTTGCGGCAGACCACGGTGTTGGGGTCCGCCATGCGGCGAGGATCATCCTGGCGGCGCTTGTGCGCCTCGTAGATGCAGACCCGGGTGCACTTGCCGCAGTTGATGCAGTTCTCCCCCCGCGTGATGTCGAACTTGAACATGTACTCCAGGTCCAGCCGGGCGGGCCGGGGATGGATGTGGTACTTCTTGGGCATTTCTTCGTCTGCCTCCCTGGTCTATCCTGATGCCAGCCGGCTCAACTCCGGTGCTCCACCATGTCCCAGTACTGGCGGCTGGCATCCACCTTCTTCAGGT
>CALMBS010000461.1 GCA_937860285.1 uncultured Chloroflexota bacterium | reverse complement strand
GGTGCGGTGCGGCGCCCGCTCAATGCCATTCTTGACGACATCGCTCTTCATCTTCTGCACCTCTCAGAGCCCTCTTACATTATTCAGCACGATGCGTAATATCATAGCGAAACGGCGCTGCTTTGGAAAGCTGGAGGGCGCGGGGGTAACTGTCAACCGTTAGTCGGCGGAATCCTGTTTGCCATGTTTGAGTGACTTGCCTGCCTGACGGGTCATGTCCTTCAGGGTCTGGGCCCAGGAGCGGCCCGAGTGCGCGCCCGAGATTGCCGGAAGAGCTGCTTCGAGCCACACGGCGGTTTCCTTGGCGGATGCCGGTCGCGCCAGTGGTGATGACGGCTTGTGCCGCGGCTGGTGCCTCCCTCGATGATTCACCCAGAAGTGCAGCTGACCCCGCTCCTGAAGAGCGAGAAGCCTGGCCATCCTGTCAGCGCCAATCCTGGTCCAGGCCATGCCTCGCTTCTTCATCCTGTTGGCTACCAGCTTGTCCACATTGCTCTCGATGGTGCCCAAGCCTCTGAGTCCATCGTGGTATCCGGTCACCAGCCGGTAGTCGCGCAGGCCGTCGGCGTTGCTCCAGAGGTACCCCCTCAGTTGCCTGAGGCGGGCGGCCTCCTCGGCCGCGGCCTTCTCCTCAGCTTGCCTCAGTATGGTATCCACCCCGGCCAGATCTCCGACTGTACATGCCCGGTACAACTCACCGGCCATGTCACTGCCTGCACCCTCATAGATGGCCCTCAGAAGATGGAAACGGTCGAGCTGGTGGAGACCACCGAAGACCGCTGCTCCTTGCTTGGCCCAGTCGGCGCCGTCGCTGCCGACCACTACCTGGCCGACCTTGGACAGATCGTACTTCTTGGACAGAGCCAGGGTCATGCCATCCCAGAAGCGCTCCCCATCCATGATGCCGGCGTAGCAGGTCTTCTCTCTCAGCCGATAGCGGCCCTTGCCCTCGGCCTGCCATCCTTCGTAGGCAATGCCTATCTTCACTTCCGTGCTTCTCTTCTCCTCCCGCTGCAGGGCAACGTAGGTGCCGTCAGCTTCTATCATCAGGTAGGGCACTGATCTGTTCTGGCTCTCAGGCAGGACTCCATCCTCGAGGAGCTCGGCCACTTCCCTTTCCTCCTCCTGAATGTGCGGATCCACCGTGCGGCCCACCAGACGGTGGATGGTGGTGTGAGACAGTCCATCTGGAAGCAGCGCCCTCAGCAGCTGCTCGCACTTGCCGAAAGGCAGACGAGTGGAGAGGAACGTGGCCAACTCCTCCACCCTGGGGCTGGCCTGGCTCCTCTTCCTCAGCCCCATGGCCTCATCCAGGAGAAAACGGCTGCCCCCCTGGCTGTCCCGGTATAGACGACGCCTCACCCTGATGTCCCCGAACTGCGTGGTCACCCACCGCTCCCGGAAGCCTTCCACTCTCAGGCCGGCTTCCCTGCTCTTCATCAGGTCCTGGTCGGTCCTCTGCAGAAGGTACTCGGCCGCCTTCCTTGCCAGGTCACAGGCCCACTGGAAGATCAACTCCTCCCACCGCCCCGCCTCCGCCTTGAGAATCGTCGCCAGTCCTTCTATGCTATCCATGAAGAGACCTCCTTAATCCGAAGATTGGTTTCCACACCCATCTCAGGATTCTGCGGGGTCTCTTCTGTCTACGTCAACCCCTGCCGACTAACAAGATACAGCAACCCGGCGCCTTGTGGTCCTTCCGCCCCAGGGATTACCATTTTCAATGGGGGCGCTACTCGCGGCGCGGGGCGCCGCCGATTCGGGAAAGAGCCAGGAGGACCGAGCATGGGCAACGAGCATCCGGGCGACAGGCCGGCTGGATCTACCGCGGGCGGCAGGCATGCCGGCAGCCCGCCGCTGGCGGGCGTACGGGCCCTGGAGTGGGGGGCCTATCACGCCGGCCCGG
Source organism: uncultured Chloroflexota bacterium (assembly GCA_937860285.1). GTDB lineage: Bacteria > Chloroflexota > Dehalococcoidia > UBA2247 > RBG-13-53-26 > JAFGCL01. The sequence continues at coordinate 40 of CALMBS010000461.1, read as the reverse complement.
GCAGCCTGGCCATACTGGGCGACCTGGGGGCCGAGGTCAT
>CALMBS010000460.1 GCA_937860285.1 uncultured Chloroflexota bacterium | reverse complement strand
CAGTACGACGTGGCCTTCCAGGAGTTCTTCACCGGCATGGAGTTCCCCTCGGACATCCAGCAGCAGATCCTGGAGTGGCTGAAGGACCCCGTCAACCGGACGGAGCTCACCGAGGAGGAGCGGGCCCTGCTGGACATGATGGACTTCGACAAGCTGCTCCGGGAGTTCGAGAAGAGGATGGCGGAGCAGACCGAGCAGCACGACGGCGGTAACTACTGGATCGGCCGGGGAGGGACCAGCCCCTTCGGCCATTCGGGCAAGCACCCGGCCGGCATCCGGGTGGGAGGCGAGTCCCGGGGGCGGGGGGCCATCCAGATCGCCTCGGAGCGCAAGTTCCGCAACTACCGGGGGGACATCACCCTGGACGTGCGCCAGATCAAGATGGCCCTGCGGCGCCTCCGGCACCTGAACCGCATCGGCCCCGAGGACGAGCTGGACCTCGACCGCACCATCGACGCCACGGCCAAGAACGCGGGCGACATCGATTTGAAGTGGATGCGCAGCCGGAAGAACGCGGTGAAGCTCCTGTTGCTGATGGACGTCGGCGGTTCCATGGAGCCGTTCGCCGAGACCTGCGGGATCCTGTTCTCGGCGGCCAACACCAGCTCGCACTTCAAAGACCTGCAGTGGTACTACTTCCACAACTGCATCTACGACACGCTGCACCGGGACATCGAGACCAGGCATGAGGAGATGAGCACGGAGTACCTCCTGCGCACCCTGGAGCCGGACTACAAGGTGGTGCTGGTGGGCGATGCCCGCATGGCCCCGCAGGAGCTGTACGAGCGCTGGGGGGCGATCTACTACTACGAGCGCAATGAGACCCCGGGCATCATCTGGCTGAAGAGGATCGCCGACCACTTCAGCCATTGCGTCTGGCTCAATCCCGAGGGCCGGTCCTACTGGAACCACCCCACGGTGTCGCTGATCAGCAAGCTGTTCCCCATGTACGAGCTCAACCTCGACGGCATCGGCGACTCCATGCGCAAGCTGGTAAGCAAGAGGTAGACCACAGGGCAGGTTGCCCGCGGAGGGACGGATGCACGAAGCCCGTCTGCTGATAGGCGGCCATCGGGTGCCCGGGGAAGGCGGCGAGCACATCACCTTCAACCCGTACTCCGGCGAGCCCGTGGCCCGGCTGTCCCTGGCCAGTCCCGGCCAGGTGCGGGAGGCGGTCCGGTCGTCACGGGATGCCTTCACCGGGTACCGGCGCCTGCCAGCCCACCGGCGCGGCGACATGCTGCTGGCCGCGGCCCGCCTGACCGCGGAGAGGGCCGAGGTGCTGGCCCGCACCATTACGGAAGAGAATGGGAAGCCCGTGCGGCTGGCCAGGGCGGAGGTCAACCGGGCGGCGACTGTCTTCCGCCTGGCGGCGGCGGAGGCCGGGCGGATCACGGGGGAGACCATCCCCATGGATGCGGTCCCCGGCTCCGAGGGCCGTATTGGCTTCTACATCCGGCAGCCCGTGGGGGTGGTGGCCGCCATCACGCCATTCAACTTCCCGCTGAACCTGGCCGTGCACAAGATCGCCCCGGCGCTGGCCGCGGGCAACACCGTGGTGCTGAAGCCATCGTCACAGACGCCGCTCACCGCCTCGCTTCTGGGGGAGATTATCACGGACGCCGGCTTCCCCGCCGGCACTCTGAGCGTGGTGCCGTGCGCCCGGGACGCCGCCGAGGCCCTGGCCGCCGACCCCGACGTAGCCGCGGTCAGCTTCACCGGCAGCGTGGCTGCGGGACGCTCCGTCCGCGACGGAGCGGGCCTGAAGAGGGTATCCCTGGAGCTGGGCTCGAACTCCGGAAACATCGTGGCAGGAAGCGCCGACCTGGAGCAGGCCGCCGCTTCCTGCGTGGTGGGAGGCTTCGCCTATGCCGGACAGGTCTGCATCTCCGTGCAGCGCATCTACGTGCAGCGGACGGTGCTGGAGGCCTTCACCGCCCTGTTCCTGCCCAGGGTGCAGGCGCTGCGGTCGGGGGACCCGCGGGAGGAGACCACGGACGTGGGACCGCTGGTCAGCGACGAGGCCGCGGAGCGGGTGCGCGGCTGGATGGACGAGGCGATGAGGGGCGGCGCCCGGGTGCTGTGCGGAGGACAGTTGGAGGGCCGGATGATGCAGCCCACGGTGCTGGCCGCCGTGGACCGGGGGATGAAGGTGGTCTGCCAGGAGGTCTTCGCGCCCCTGGTGAGCATCATCCCCTTCGAGACCTTCGACCAGGCCCTGGCCATGGTCAACGACTCCCGCTATGGCCTTAACGCCGGCGTGTTCACCAGGGACCTCGCGGAGGCATTCCGGGCCGTCGAGGAGCTGGAGGTGGGCAGCGTCATCGTCAACGACAGCTCCGCCTACCGGGCAGACCACATGCCCTACGGCGGCGTGAAGAGCAGCGGCCTGGGCAGGGAGGGCGTCAGGTTCGCCATGGAGGAGATGACCGAGATCAAGCTGGCCGTCATCAGGCTGCCCCATTCCTAGGGGGACGGGGCCGGGTGAAAGGACACCCTGGACCTGGAGCTGGGACCGGGCCACAGGATGAGGCTTATCTGCTCCTGCTCGTCCCTGTCCAGGACAGGCTCGATCTCCGACAAGGGCTCGCCGCGGTCATTGGCGCCGTATTGCCACCGCACGACGTAGCCCCACACCGTCATGTTGCCGGCATAGCTGGCGCCCGAGGCGCTGCAGAAGCTGATGGCGCTGGCTTCGGCATAGGTGTAGAGCACCGTCCTGCCCCCGTAATCCAGGGTGCGCTCGGTGGATGTGGTGAACCGCTTGTCATCCAGGACGGGATCGGCGGCCTGGTGCACGTGCACATACGTGGGTGCTGCCTGCTGGTGCGATGTCTCCTTCTGGACCGACACGGTCAGCCTCCTGCCCGCCAGGCGATCTCTCCCAATAATAGTGCCGGGCCCGCCGGACAGCAACCGACCGCCGGCCCGGCCGCCGCAGTCCGGAACAAAGGCCCGGCCATTTCCGTTATACTGGATAGCGGACCAGGAACAGCCCCATGTTGCGAAGGATCATCGGCCTCCCCGAAGCGGTCTACTACCGCGGACGTTTTCGAGCATCAGTAGCCTGGACCAAGGTGGGACACGAGCCCGGCAGAGGTGACTGGACCGCCCCGGACGAGGCGGCTCAACAGAACGCCAGGGAGGGAGACAGGCCTCTTCGGGAGAGGCTGCTGCCGGGCAGGCTGGGGCTTCGGGCGACGCCGGCCGGATCGCCCTAGAGCTTGACCGCCCTCATTATGGCCCAGCGGGCCCTTCCCCTGACCGCCACCTGCCCGCCCTCTGTGCGGAAGCTGAAGTACTCCTGCTCGTAACGGCGGAGCAACTCCTTTTCTCGACGGAACCACAGGTTCTCGCGGACCTGGTTCCAGTGCGGGCCCATCGGGATGCCCTCGATCCCCTTCTGGTCAAAGGAGACCTCGTTCACGCGGCAGTCCTCGACCGCGAACCCCGCTCTCTCGAAGAACTCCCGCAGCCGGGACACGGTGAAGAAGCGGAAGTCCGGGCCGTGGGCCTCCTGGAAGGCCTCCTCGACGGCGTCGTTCAGCCTCCGGCCTTCGCTGTCTCCAAACTCGATGAGCACGGGATCCAGCGAAGCCAGCAGCCCCCCCGGCCGCAGCACCCGCCCGATCTCGCCGGTGGCCTGTTCGGGGCTGGCGAAGTGGTGAAAGCTCATCATCATGCAGGCCGAGTCGAAGACCCGGGGCCGGAACGGCAGCGACTCGGCCTGTCCCCGCACCAGGAGGTAGTTGTCCGCACCCCGGTCCAGCGCCTTCTCCCTGGCCAGGCGGAGCATGCCGCGACCCGAGTCCAACCCCACCACCGATCCCCCCCGAAGACGGTCGAAGAGCATGAGCCCCAGGCGGCCGGTCCCCGTCCCCACATCGAGGACCCGTTGGCCGCTCTCCGGCCGCAGTCCCTCGATAAGCGCATGGACCAGCGGTTCCAGCGCGCCCAGGCGCAAGGCCCGCCGGTCGAACTGGAGCGCCATCTGGTAGTCCTGGTAGTCGATCTCGTGGGCCATTGGGGCCTCCTTCGGATGGCGGGCCTCAGGGACCGCCTCAGGTCCAGTATATCATCCGGACACCGGCACTGGAGGGCGGGCCGGACGCTGCCGTCCGCGCCTGCGGCAGCATCGCTTGCCCCTGCCGGTCACTCATGAGAGAATACAGGCGGAGGGCGGGCATGATTGTAGTGGGCCTCACCGGAAGCATCTGCAGCGGCAAGAGCACCATCGCCAGGTTCCTGGCCGGGATGGGAGCGTCGGTGATAGACGCGGATGAGATCGGGCACGAGGCTTATCGACCCCACTCCGAGACCTGGCAGCAGGTGGTGGACGCGTTCGGACGGGGCATACTCACCGCCGACGGCCAGATCGACCGCAGGAAGCTGGGGGGGATCGTATTCAAGGACCCCGAGGCCCTCCGCCGCCTGAACGGGATAATGCACCCCGGGATGCACCGGGTGGCCGAGAGAAGGATAGAGCAGCTCAAGAACGACGGGGCCAGGGTCATCGTGCTTGAGGCGCCTCTCCTGGTGGACGCCAACTGGCTGGACCTGGTGGAC
>CALMBS010000459.1 GCA_937860285.1 uncultured Chloroflexota bacterium | reverse complement strand
CCCCAGATCACTCATGGGGGCCCGGCCCATGTTGAAGCCGAGCGCTGCCGGCACTCCCAGGAAGGTAGCCGAGGCGAAATCGATGTCTCCGGACTTGAGCAGCGTGGGCACGTAGGTGTACGGGAACTCGCCGGAGTAGTCCCACCAGGTGTCTATCTCGCCGGTGGAGAGGGCCATGACCAGGGCATCCATGTTTTTGAAGACCTCCACCACCAGCCGGTCAACATTGGGCTTGCCCTTGAAGTAGTCGCCGTTAGCCACAAAGGTGAATCTCCCGGCCGTCTCGTCCCACGATTCCAGCTTGAACGGACCGGACCCCACAGTGCGGTCATCCCCATCGTAGGTATTGGGGTCCTCAACTTCCGCCCACACATGCTTCGGAACCGGCTGGTAGGTCATAAACTCCGTCAGCAGGTTGCCATAGGGTTTCTTGAGATTGAGTATCACGTTCTGCCCGTCCACCTGGACGTTGTCTATGACGTCCTTCATCCAGGCCGAATTGGCCACCTTGTCTCGGTGGTACTCAATGGAGAACTGGACGTCCTCGGGGGTCAACGCGGTTCCATCGTGCCATTTCACCCCTTCCGCGATGGTGAAGGTGTACTGCTTGCAGTCAGCCGATACCTCCCAGGCCGTGGCCAGCCAGGGGACCGGCGTCATGTCACTGCCCAGCTTGATCAGGCCGTCGTGGGTGGTGATTCCAGATAGGACACCGAACCAGTAGTCGCTGAACTTGTTGGTGGTCTTGTAGGGCTTGGTGGACCCCACCCTCAGCACCACATCTTCGCTGGTCTCGTCACTCCCGCAGCCCATCAGGGGCAGGAAGGAGGCCACCAGAACGATCACCAGAATGAGGCCAACCAGAGTTGCCATGAGCTTTCCAGGCCTGAGACTGCACATGTTCACCGGTAGCATTCCTCCTTGTCCAACCGAATGACCGCATCCTTGTACCACCGCCGGACCCACAGCATCCCCCCACTTGATAGGACTTTCCCTTCGGACTCCAGGTGGCGGCGCAGCGCGCCCCGTTGCTCCGCCGAGAGACCGTGACTGTAGGCGAAGGCGTCAAGCTGAAGATCGAGGGGTATTTCGTAATCCCGGGTGAGAATGCTGGCACTGGCCGGGTGCCCTATTTCGTGCAGGATGTTGAGGAGAAAGACGTAGTCCGGCCCCGCCTCGGAGTCGCCGGTCACCTGGTGCAGGGCCTCGACCAGGTCATGGTCCACGAAGTGAACCAGAAAGAGCGATCGGCCGGCGGCCTCGTACATCCTCTGCAGCGCCGACCTGATGTCCCTCATCTGGAAGCAGTAGGCAGCGAGAACAAGGTCATGCAGGCCGAGGCCCGGGCCGTCGACGTCTTCCCACCGGCTCCGGAGGACGGTGAGGTTCTTCACACCTGCCGCTGCCGCATTCTCCATGAGCCTGGCCACCTGGCCCGCGGAAGGCTCAACCGCGGTCACCCGCTTCGCCGCCCTTGCCAGCGGAACAGCAAAGGCGCCATCGCCGGCGCCGATCTCCAGAACACTGGTCCCGGGATCCACGGCCTTGAGGACGCAATCCAGCGCCTTCCCCGGGTACCCGGTGTAGCGATGCAGCTCAGGCCACCGGGAGAAGCCGTCCCAAAAGGCCTCCGATGATATTCCGCGGCTTCTCAGCCTTGCCTGGTGATTCGACCGGGAGAGGCGCTCCTCCCAGGCCACCGACCAGTCGAACCCCGTTGTGCTCGCCATTTCAACTCCTCCGGCGACGTTCGCCTGGCCCGCCGCCGAGGCCGGACCCGCTGGCGCCGCGACGGCGGGATCTCAGCGCCGCCGCCCGAGCTGCGCACCGACCCTCGCCGGATCACCCGTTTCGAGTTGACCGCCACGGAAAGCCGCACTGCCCTGGTGCTCGGGTTGCTGCTGCTGCTGGCTGCCGCCTTACTGCCGTCACCGCTGGACGCGCCGATCCAGGCAAACCAGTTAGGCGCGCTGCAAGATACACGGGCGCCGTGGTTTTTTCTCTGGATCCAGTACTTGCTGCGCTTTGGGGATGCGTTTTGGTTAGGTGTGGCAGTGCCTTTGATCATCCTGGCTCTGCTGGTAGCCATCCCCTTCATTTCCAACCGTCTTCCCCCCGAACAGCAAGGTCGCTGGTTTCCGCCAGCAGGGCGCGTGGTTCAGGTGACCGG
>CALMBS010000458.1 GCA_937860285.1 uncultured Chloroflexota bacterium | reverse complement strand
GGCCGGGCGGAGACTCGGGTGGCGGGGCCGGCCGGGCCGGATAGCGGCCGGTAGAGGCCGGTCCCGAGCGGCTCCCCTCCCGCACGCCCGCAACTCCGCCGGTCTGGTGGCCCACCCCGACCGCCTGGGCCAGGGACAGCCCCTTCAGGAATATGCCGCGGGCCATCTCGCTGTCAGTGTGGTAGCCCGAGCGGGCCGTCGTCTTCAGCCGGACCACCAGGACCTCGACCTCATCCTGTTCCTTGAGCTCCTTCAGCAGGCCCGGGCCGGGCTGGAACCGGTCGAAGGCGCCCCGCAGCCCGTAACCCTTCTTGGCGACCAGGACCGCGTAGAGGTACGGGTGGGAGGTGCCGTTGACCTCGTTCACCACCACCTGGGCGTAGAGGCCCAGGAAGTCCGGGTGCTGCCCCTTCAGGGTGACGCGGATCTTGATGTCGTCCGGCAGGCGCTTCTCCTTGCCTTTGAGAAGGACCATCAGGTCCACCTTCTGGTCCTGGACCTGGCGCCTGACGCTGGCATCCTGAAGGAGCTCCCGGGCCGTCCTGACCTTGACCAGCAGCCGTGGCAGCACCAGGGCGGAGCGTATCCCTGTCACCCAGTGCGGCAGCAGCAGGAGCATAGCGTCGAGCAGCAGGACCCGGGTGAAGCCCGGTATGATCAGGGCCCCGAGGCCGAGGGCGCCGAGGACCCCGGCGAGAAGGCAGCCGCCCTTCAGGTCCGATACGTCCATCAGGCTGGAGTCCCACTGGCGGATCCTCTTGTCCAGCGCCAGCAGCTCATCGAGCTTTTCCGTTCCGGCGGTCTCCCACGCCGCGGCGGCATCGTAGCGGCCGAAGTCGACGCGGTTGTTGTACCCCTTGACCAGCAGGAGCAGGTTCCCGGCCAGGATCGGCAGGACGCCGGCCAGGAAGGCGAGGGCGCTGGCCAGGATGGCCCAGGTCAGCACCTGGATGGCGAAGCCGGCCAGGATGAGGCCGAAGGCCAGCGCCAGGCGTCTGCCGTAGGACAGCGATGGCCAGATGAGGAAGACGACGATGCCGCGATCGGCGGAGGAGAGGCGATAGAAGGTCGTCTGGTCCTTCATCGCAGTCCCTCCTCAACCTCACGCCAGTCAACCGGACGGAATCCCTGGCTCCGGGTGAGCTCGTCGAATCCGAAGTGTCGCCAGTACAACGGGCAGGCCCCGTGGCAGGCAGGGAAGCTGTCGCACTCCCGGCACTGGGGGTGAGACAGCCCTTTCCGGCGGTACGCTGTGGCGTGCGGGGAGCCCCAGATGTCGGCGAAATCGCTCTGGAGCAGGTTACCCACCGGGTCGGCGCAGGAGGAGCACGGCAGGACATTGCCCCGGCAGTCGACGGAGAGGAGGCCGTCGCAGGCGCCGCAGCCCTTGTTGCCCAGGGCGTGGAGGATGGGGTTGAACAGGCACAGGGGGGTCGGCGAGTACCACATGAGCTCCACCCCCAGGCGCCGGCTCTCTTCCAGTGCACCCTGGACCAGGGGGCCGACCTCAATGTAGCGGACCAGAAGGTCCTCGTGGACCAGGGCCGTCCCGCTGGGGATGACCAGGTTCATGCTGAGCTTCTCCAGGCCCAGCTCATCGTGGACGAAACGCGGCATCTGCCGGCAGTCCTCGAAGTTCCGGCGGTTCAGAGTGGTGTTGGTGTGGACGGGGATGCCGCAGCCCATCAGGTGTCTCACGCCGGCCAGCGTGCGGTCAAAGGAGCCGGGGATTCCGGTCACCGCATCGTGGGCGGCGGCCGTGACTCCCTCGAGGCTAACCTGCGCCGAGTCCAGCCCGGCGGCGGCCAGGTCGCGAGCCAGCGCCGCGGTGATAAGGGTGCCGTTGGTGATGAGATTGACCCTCAGGCCCAACCCCCTGGCGTAATCGACGAGGCGGCAGAGGTCCGGGCGGAGGGCGGGCTCGCCGCCGGTGAAGCTGACGGATGGGACCCTGGCCTGCTGGAAAATCCTGGACAGTATGCGCTCGACCTCCTCCGCGGTCATCTCGGCCCGGGCGTGGGCCGGATGGCCGGTGCCGGAGCAGGCCCCGTAGCAGAAGGCACAGCGCAGATTGCAGCGGGAGGTGATGGCCACTTCGGAGAGCACCGGCAGCGGGGAGAAGTTGACCTCGAGGGGCCGGACCTCCACGGCCCGGGTGTGATTGGTCTCCCGCAGGGTGCCGTCGAGACAGCGGCGGACCTCGTACAGGAACAGGGCCACGTCGGCGGCCCGCTGCTCCCCGGGACCCACCCGCTCCAGCAGCTGCTCCGCGGTCCCCCCTTCCAGCAGGAACTGGAGCACCCGGACGCCCTGCGGGTTGAGGCGATGTGCCTGGTTCGGCTTCTTGATGAGGAGGCCGTCCTCCTCGCGGACGAAGATGTATGGCCGGACGTTCCGGATGAACTCGTCGGCCCAGGACAGGTCCACCGCGCCGGCGTCCCCGCGCGGCGGGGCCCCGGCATCAGCCGGTCTTCCCCGGAGCAGCCTTCCGGCTCTGGCGGCCATCCTCAGTCCAGTCTTCATGTCGGGCCTAGTGTGAGCCCCCGCTCACGCACGCTGAGTGGCAGGCCGAATGGCAGGCGGAATGACAGGCCGAGTGACATGCCGAGTGGCACGCTGAATGGCAGGCATCGTGGCAGACGTTCAGGTTGAGGGCCAGCGCCGTATCCACGGGGCCTTTCAGGATGTGGTCCGTGTCCATGGGGACCGAGGTTTCGTACAGCCAGGGGTTCCAGCCGTAGCCGTAGCGGGTCAGGAAGAACGGGTGCTGATTGTGGTACCACCAGTACCACTGGTCGTATTCCCCGGCGGGACGGCCCTCCTCCGCCTGCCGGCGCTGGTCCTTCTCGAACTCGGTGATGCGGCCCCGGCAGTGCTCCTGGGTGGCCTTGATGTCGCAGTCCCAGGCCTTCTGCTGGATGTTGGCCACGGCCAGGTCCATGAGGGCCTCCAGCTCCGGCTGGGACAGCTCCCCATCGTCCTGGAAGGACTCCAGCAGCTGGCACTCATACGGGTCCAGCTGGCTGCGGTCGGGGGGCCGGAGCACCTTGGCATGCAGGACGGGGGTGGTGTAGATGATCTTCAGGTACCCCTCGGCCGCCAGCGACTGAATCATGGCGCTGACAATCTGCTTGAAGGGGATCTCCAGGTAGAAGGC
>CALMBS010000457.1 GCA_937860285.1 uncultured Chloroflexota bacterium | reverse complement strand
CCCCGGCAATTGGATGCTATTGCAACTAGTTGCATTATGCTACAAAAAAGGGGGTGGAGTCAAGCCCGGCACTTGACGCACTGGCCGTGGATGGCCAGGTGCTTGAGGTCGGCCGCGAACCCGTACTTCCTGCGAAGCGTGCCTTCCAGCGCGGCGAAGACATCCTCGTCGATGTCCATCACCTTGCCGCACTTCTGGCAGATGAGGTGATGGTGATGGCCCTTCTCGGCCTGGTGATAGTACAGCTTGTCCCCGCCCATCTCGGTCTCGGTCACCAGGTCCAGCTCCTTGAGCAGGTCCAGCGTCCGGTAGATGGTGGACTTGTTGACCCAGGGGTACTTCGCCCGTACGCGGTCGCAGATGTCCGGGGCCGATATGTGGCCCTCGGCCTCGTGCAGGGCGTCCAGCACCATGAGCCGCTGCGGCGTGAGGCGGTAGCCCTTCTCCTTGAGCCTCTCGGAGCAGCTCATCCCTCTCCCGCAGAGGCACCGGTGAGGATGATCCGGGACCCCTCGAAGTCTATCTGCTTGACACTGGCCTCCAGCTCCTTCAGGTCTCCGAAGATACTGGAGAGCCGGACCCTGTTGCCGTCGATCTCCAGGAGGGCGATGGAGTCCATCACCAGCTCGCGCTTGTCTCCCGCCTCAACATAGGCTTTGCCCAGACACATCTAGCCCTCCTTCAGGCCCTCCAGGGCCGCCAGCAGGGACTGGTTGGCCGCCTTCATCTGCTTGACGGCCTCCATCATGTGGTCGTGCACCGGGGCCCGGCCGCCGGCCTTCGCCTTGCGGGCCCACTCGGCAAACTCCCCGGCGTGCTCCTCGTTGTGCTCCACCCAGTGGGAGAGCAGTATCCTCAGCCTGGCATTATCGTCACTGGCCATCTCACGCCCCCTGCGCCCGCGCTCTGCAGGAATTATAGCACAAGACCGGCGCCAAGCCATGAGAGGCCACGTTCGCCCGGGGTCATCGCCCGGGGTCAATTGACACGCCCTCGACGGGCGAATACACTGTTAGCGGCCACAGCCCCGCGACCGGACCAGGGTCCGCCGGGGAGCTGCGGCCGGGTCCCGCACCCCTCTTGTGGAGTATGGATTGAACCGCGACACGCTCGCCGAAGCCCTGAAAGGGCACAAAGCCGACTACATAGAGATACGCCTGGAGGAGCGGCGCGCCACCGGCATCCGCTATCGCGGTCGCGAGTTGGAGGATGTCAGCCAGCCCGCGAGCAGCGGTGGGAACGTCCGGGCCCTGGTGAACGGGGGGTGGGGCTTCGTCAGCTTCAACGACCCCGGGGACCTGACAGAAAAGGTGAAGCTGGCAGTGCGGCAGGCCCGGCTGGTCGGCCACAATACCAGCCACTTCGCCCCGGTCCCACCGGCCCAGGACCTGGTTCAGGAGCTGGAGTACAACGACGCCTCCGTGGTGGGCCTGGCTGAGAAGATGCGGCTGGTGCAGCAGTACAACGAGACCATCCTGGCCGTGCCAAAGGTGGAGTCCTCGGTGGTCGTCTACGGCGACCGGCGGCGCAAGGTCACCTTCGCCAGCTCCGAGGGCAGCCACATCGAGCAGACGCACAGCGACATCTCAATGAGAGTGACCGCCATGGCCCGGGACGGCGGCGACGTGCAGCAGGCCGGTCTGAGCATGGGCAGCCGGGGGAATTTCGGCCAGGTGCAGGGGATGAAGCGCGAGGTCGAGGAGATCGCCCGGCGCGCCGTCGAGCTGATCTCGGCACCCAGGGCCAGGAGCGGGGAGTACACCGTGGTCCTGGACCCCATCCTGGCGGGAGTCTTCACCCACGAGGCCTTCGGCCACCTCTCCGAGGCCGACTTCACCTACGAGAACGACCGCATGAAGGAGCTGATGGTCCTGGGGCGCCGCTTCGGGGGCCGGCAGCTGAATATCGTGGACGGCGCGGCCGTACCCAACCTGCGCGGCAGCTACAAGTACGACGATGAGGGAGTGCCCGCCTCCAAGACCTACCTGATCCGTGAGGGCGTGCTGACGGGCCGGTTGCACTCGCGCGAGACGGCCGCCCGGATGGGAGAGCCCCCCACCGGTAATGCCCGCGCCATCGATTACCAGCACCCACCGATCGTCCGCATGACCAACACGTACATCGAGCCCCAGGCGATGACCTTCAAGGAGATGATCAGCGATATCAAGGAAGGTATCTACGCCCGGAACTGGTACGGCGGCACCACCAGCATGGAGATGTTCACCTTCTCGGCGGGCGAGGCCTATGCCATACGCAACGGGAAGGTGGCGGAGCTGCTGCGCCCCGTGGTGCTGACCGGCAACGTGTTCACCACCCTGCAGAACATAGACGCCATCGGCAATGACCTGGACATGAACCAGGGAGGAGGCTGCGGCAAGGGCGGCCAGTCACCGCTGCCGGTCTCCAACGGCAGCCCCCACATCAGGATAAGAAACTGCCTGGTGGGCGGAGTGTAGAGGCAACGATGGACCACAGGGTCAGGCCCAGGCTGGAGGAGATCCTCTCCAAGGCCAGAAAGAATGCCACGGAGGCGGAGGTGTTCTTCAGCGCCGTGGACGACACCCCCGTCATCTTCGAGGCCAACCGCCTGAAGCAGATGCAGACGAACGAGGGACTGATGGTGGCCCTGCGGCTGATCAGGAACGGCCGCATCGGCTTCTCCACCGCCACCACGCTGGACGATATCGATTCCCTGGTGGGCCGGGCGCTGGAGGTGTCCCAGTTCGGGGCCGTCGCCAGGTTCGGGCTGCCGGAGAGGCAGCCGTTCCCCGAGGTGGCCATGTCTGACCCCGAGGTAGAACGCTTCGACGTGGAGCACATGCTGGACCTTGGCCGCGATCTCATAGCCAGTGTGCTCGACCACACCCCGGACCTGCTGTGCGACGC
>CALMBS010000456.1 GCA_937860285.1 uncultured Chloroflexota bacterium | reverse complement strand
GAACCGGGAATGCCGGCCCATATCCAGTGCTGGCCCCACCTGGACTGGTTCGAGCCTGCGCCCATGAAACGACTCGTTCCGATCAGAGTCAAGAGACGGGCCCGCCGTCGCTCGTTGCCCCCCCGCCAAAACAGGCTATAATAGTGGGCCAGATGGCAGACCAGACAGAGGAGCGGATCGTGTCCGGCAAGCCCCGGGAGGGCGACACGGTGCTGGACAAGAGCCTGCGCCCCAGGCGCCTCTCCGACTACATTGGCCAGGACACGGTCAAAGAGAACGTCAAGATAGCCATCGACGCCACCAAGGTCCGCAAGGAAGCCCTGGACCACGTGCTGATCTACGGGCCTCCGGGACTGGGGAAGACAACACTGGCCCACATCATCGCCGCCGAGCTGGGGGCCAGCATCCGCGTCACCTCAGGGCCGGCCATTGAGCGCCCCGGCGACCTGGCCGCCATCATCTCCAACCTGCATGAGGGCGACATCCTGTTCATCGACGAGGTCCACCGCCTCCCCCGGATCGTAGAGGAGGTGCTGTACCCGGCGATGGAGGACTTCGCCCTGGACATCGTCATCGGCAAGGGCCCGGGGGCCAAAAGCCTGCGGCTGCACCTGCCCCGCTTCACGCTGATCGGCGCCACTACCCGCTACGCCATGCTCAGTGCCCCGCTGCGGGACCGGTTCGGGGCCATCTACCGGCTGGACTTCTACGACCAGAAGGCCATGGAGACCATCGTGGGGCGCTCCGCCGGCATCCTGAAGGTGCCGGCAGAGGACGGCGGGGTGAAGGAGATCGCCTGCCGCGCCCGCGGCACGCCCCGGGTGGCCAACCGCCTGCTGCGGCGGGTTCGGGACTACGCCCAGGTCAAGGCCCAGGGAGTGATCACCAAGGCGGTGGCCGTCGATGCCCTGGCCAAGCTGGAGGTGGACCGCATCGGCCTGGACCAGGTGGACCACCGGGTGCTGCGCACCATCGTGGAGAAGTTCGACGGCGGCCCGGTGGGCCTGGAGACCATCGCCGCCTCCATCAGTGAAGAGGCCGACACCATCATGGATGTCTACGAGCCCTACCTGCTGCAGCTGGGTTTCCTGGAGCGGACCCCCCGCGGCCGTATGGCCACGCGCCTGGCCTACGAGCATTTGGGGGTCAAGTACAAGGACAGGCAGCCGCCCCAGGGACAGCTGCTTTAGCCTGGTGAGCACCACGAGAATCATGACTTCATTGCTGGTCCACACCTGCTGCGGGCCCTGCGCCAGCGGCTGCTTCGAGCACTGGCGCCAGGAGGGCTTCCAGGTGACCTCTTTCTGGTACAACCCCAACATCCATCCTTACACGGAGCACCAGAAAAGGCTGCACACCCTCCAGGACTTCTTCCGCAAGAAGGACACACCGCTGGTAGTCGCCGAGGGATACGACGTCGTCGGGTACTTCCGGGCGGTGGTCGGCCACGAGGAAGACCGCTGCCGGCACTGCTTCCGGCTCCGTCTCTCGGCGACGGCCTCGGCCGCCAGGGAGCGCGGCTTCGAGGCCTTCACCACCACCCTGCTCATCAGCCCGTACCAGGACCAGGAGCTGCTGAAGGAGATCGGCGATGAGATCGCGCAGAGGGTAGGACTGCGCTTCATCTCCGAGGACATGAGGCCATGCTACGGCGACAGCCGCCGGATAAGCCAGGAGCTGGACCTGTACCGGCAGAAGTACTGCGGCTGCATCTACAGCGAGTGGGAGCGGTTCCGCCAGAAGAAGCGCTGAGGCAGCCTGCCCCCCGGTTCAGTACAGGCCGATCATGTGCAGCCCCACGGCCACCATCACCAGGGCGAAGGCTATGCGCAGGGCCCCGGCCGAGACGCGCGGCAGGGCCCAGGTGCCGACCTGGGTCAGGGCGATGCTGGTCGGCGCCAGGCAGAGCCAGGCCACCGGATAGAAGTAGCCGAAGGACCCCTCCGGCAGGCCGGAGACCCCCTGACCGTGGATGAAGTACCCCAGGGCCCCCGCACCGGTAGTGAAGACCATCACGGCCGCCGACGTGGCCACCGCCTGGTGCATCCTGAACCTGAGGACCGACACCATCAAGGGCACCGCCACAATGCCCCCACCCGCCCCCAGCAGGCCGCTGAACAGCCCGACCAGGAACCCCACCCCGGCCCAGAGGAGCGGCGTCTCCGGCGAGGGCTCCGGGGACTCCTTCGGCCGCGCCGTCACCAGGCGGATGCTGGCCAGCAGGCCCACCACCCCGAAGACGATCTTCATGATCTCGCCGCCGATGACCCGCGTCGTCAGGGTCGAGCCGAGCAGTGATCCGGCCGCACCGGCCGCGCCCATGACCAAGGCCGCCTTCCACCAGATGGCCCCCCTCCGGTGATGGGCGGCGGTCGTGGCCACCGCCGCCGGAAGGATGACCAGCAGGCTGGTCCCGAAGGCGATCTTCACCGCCGGGTCGCGGTCCCAGCCCATGTGCTCAAAGACAGCCACCATGACCGGGACCATGATGAAGGCGCCGCCGACGCCCAGCAGCCCCTGGCCCAGGCCAACGGCCACGCCGGTGGCTACCAGGATGACGATCAGGAGGGCTTCCACGGGGTATAGAGTAGCACAAAGGGGACGGGGCTAGCTCTTCTTCCGGGCAATGGCCGCTTTGACGGCCTTCTCGATCTCGGCCGCGGTCAGCCCGTAACGCCGCAGCAGCTCGTCGGGGGTGCCCGACCGGGCGTACATGTCCTTGATGGCCACGAATGAAACGGGCACCGGCTGGTGCGCCACCACGGCCTGGGCCACCCTGGCCCCCAGGCCGCCGTGCTCCAGGTGCTCCTCGGCGGTGACGATGGCCCCCGTCTCGGCCGCGGCCCTGGTCACGGCCTCAACGTCCAGAGGCTTGACCGTGGCCATGTTGAGCACGCGGCAGTCGACCCCTTGCTTCGCCAGGCTGTCGGCGGCATCCATGGCCGCCGCCACCAGCATCCCGTTGGCGATGACCGTGACGTCGCGGCCCTCTCGCAGGAGCGCCGCCCGGCCCAGCTCGAACCGGTATCCCTCAGGAACCACCCGGGGGACCTTGGGCCGTCCCAGGCGGACGTAGAATGGGCCCGGCGTGGCCGCAATGGCCCTGATGGCCTGCGACGTCTCCTCGCCGTCCGCCGGGACAATGACATTGAAGCCGGGGAGGGAGCAGGCCAGGGCCACGTCCTCGATGGCATGATGCGACAGGCCGTCCTCTCCCACGCTGATGCCGCCGTGCGTGGCCACCACCTTCACGTTCAGGCGCGGCTGGGAGACGGCCATCCGCAGCTGGTCAAAGACCCGCCCGGTGGCAAACACGGCGAAGGTGCTGGCGAAGGCGATCTTCCCGGAGGCGGCCAGCCCGGCCGCGATCCCGATCATGTTCTGCTCAGCAATGCCGCAGTCAAAGAAACGCTGGGGGAACTCCCTGGCGAAGTAGATGGTCATGGTGGACTTGGACAGGTCCGCATCCAGCACCACGATGTTGGGGTTCTCCCGCCCCAGGGTCACCAGGGTCCGGCCGTAGGCCTCCCGCGTGGCCACTGATTCCTTCGGGGCCATGCTAAGCCAGCTCCTTGAGCGCCCGCTCCGCCTCTTCGCGCGTGGGGGCCTTGCCGTGGAAGTCAACCTGGTTCTCCATGAAGCTGACGCCCTTGCCCTTGACGGTGCGGGCGATGATCATGCTGGGCTGCCCCTTCACCTTCTCCGCCTGCTCGAAGGCGGCCAGTATCTGCGGGAAATCGTGGCCGTCGATCTCGATGACCCTCCACCCGAACGAGCGCCACTTGTCCGCCAGCGGCTCCAGGTTCATCACGTCCCGGTTCCAGCCGTCGATCTGCAGCCCGTTGTGGTCCACGATGCCTACCAGGTTGTCCAGCTTGAAGTGAGCGGCGGCCATGGCCGCCTCCCACACCTGCCCCTCATCGCACTCCCCATCGCCCAGGAGGACGTACACCCGGTAGCCCCTGGCGTCCAGGCGGGCCGCCAGGGCGGCGCCGATGCCGAAGGACAGGCCCTGGCCGAGCGAGCCGGAAGTGGTCTCCAGACCCGGGGTGCAGTTCACATCGGGATGCCCCTGAAGCCGGCTGTCGATCTTCCTCAGGGTGCAGAGCTCTTCCGTGGACACCACCCCCACCTCGGCCAGCACCGAGTACAGCAGGGGCGCCGCATGGCCCTTGCTCAGGATGAAGCGGTCGCGATCCGGCCACTCCAGGTCCTGCAGACGGTAGCGCAGCACCCGAAAGTAGAGGGCCGTGAGTATCTCCACTGAGGACAGCGAGCCGCCGGGATGGCCGCTGGAGGCGCTGGCGGTCATCTCGATGATGTGCCGCCGCAGTGTCTTCGCCATGGCCTGAAGGTCCAGGAGGCTGTCGAGCCTTCTCCCCTCCGCGGGTGCCGTCTCTCCGGGACCGATCTTCTCAGACATAGCGCATACAAAGCCACTGTACATCATACATCCCCATCACGCCCCCCCGCAATTTCCGCTCCCGGGGGACACATTCCGGGGATACTATCGCGAAAGAGCATCCCTCGAACACGCCGGCGGGCCCTCCAAGAGGGCCGGTTTGCAGGCCGAACAGCCGAGTTGCTATAATTTTTCTTATTCGCGTCCATGACAGCACGTCAGAAGGAGGGTGTCAGCAAATGAGAAAATGGTTCAGTCTGCTGCTGGTGGTGGTCATACTGGCAGCGGCCATACCCCTGATGGGGTGCGGCAGCGAGAAAGAAGCCTACAAGGTGGGGGCCATCTTCGCCCAGACGGGAACCAACTCGTCGCTCGGTACCCCCGAGGCGCAGACGGTGGAGATGATGGTGCAGAGGATCAATGATGCCGGCGGCATCGACGGCCATAAGCTGGAGGTCATTGTCTACGACACCAAGAGCCTTTCCGATGAGTGCGTGATTCTCACCAACAGGCTGATCGACCAGGACGGGGTGCTGGCCATCATCGGCCCCAGCTCCACGGGCGAGAGTCTGGCCATCAAGGGGATTGTCGATGCCGCAGAGGTCCCCCTGGTCTCCTGCGCGGCCGGGGCCCAGATCGTGACTGAGGCGCCGACCAAGTGGGTCTTCAAGACCCCGCAGTCAGACGTCCTGGCAGTGCAGGAAATGTACAAGTACATGAAGTCCAAGGGCTGGACCCAGATAGCCATCCTTACGGACAGCGGTGGCTATGGCAAGGGAGGGAAGGCGGCCCTGGAATCAGAGGCGGCCACCTACGGAATGAACATCATCGCCAAGGAGACCTTCGATCCCGCCGGCACCGACATGACGGCGCAGCTGACCAACATCAAGAACACAGGCGCCCAGGCATTCGTCTGCTGGACCACCAGCCAGGGGGCGGCGGTCGTGGCCAAGAACAGGGCTGACCTCAACATGACCATGCCCCTGGTCTGCAGCCACGGCGTAGCCAACACCACTTTCATCACCAACTCCGGCGCGGCCGCCAATGGCGTTGTCTTCCCCGCCGGCAAGCTGCTGGTGGCGGACCAACTGGACGACACAGACCCCCAGAAGGACGTCCTGCTCACATACAAGGAGGACTTCGAAGAGGCCTACCCCGGCAAGACGGCGGACACCTTCGGCGGACATGCCTACGACGCTCTCAACATGGTGGTAGAGGCCCTGGACGAGGTCGGAGCGGACAAGGCCAAGATAAGGGACTACATCGAGAGCGAGATCACCGACTGGGCAGGCACGGGCGGCATATTCAACATCACACCCACCGACCACATGGGGCTGACCGAGGGCTGCTTTATCATGGTCGAGGTTGTCAACGGGGAGTGGACCTGGCTCAAGACGTCCTAGAAGCTCCGCGGACCACGGTTACCGACGCTAGAAGGGAGGGGAAAGGCATGCCTTTCCCCTTTCTCTTCTGATCTCGAAGGGCTCACCTGATGGAAACAGGACAGTTCCTGCAGTACCTGGTGACCGGGGTGACCATGGGCAGTATCTACGCCCTGGTCGGCCTGGGTTTCACCATCATTTTCTCGGTCACCGGCATCATTAACTTCGCCCAGGGCGAGTTCGTCATGCTCGGGGGCATGCTCTCGTTCATACTGTTCGACTCCTTCGGACTGCCCATGGGCCTGACCGTCGTGCTCTCGATCGCGGCCGCGGCACTGCTGGGCATCCTGCTCTACCTGCTGGGCATCCGCTCCGCCCGCAAGGCGTCGCCGGTGAGCCTGATCGTCATCACCATCGGGGCCTCCATATTCGTCCGGGGCGTGGCGGCCGAGATCTGGACCAAGGACCCGGTGCGGCCTCCTTACTTTACCGGCAGCGAATCGCTTTCCTGGGCGGGAGCCTACATCCAGCCCCAGGTACTGTGGATAATCGGCACCGCCCTGGTGGCCATGATCGTGCTTCATGTCTTCTTCTCCTACACCACCCTGGGCAAGGCCTTGAGGGCCTGCGCCATCAGCCGCCAGGCAGCCGGGCTGGTGGGTATCGACGCCAGGGCCATGGCCCTGATCGCCTTCGGGCTGGCGGCCGGGCTGGGCGCCATTGGAGGGGTCGTCATGGCGCCGCACACCACCGTCTCGTACGAGTCCGGGGTGATGCTGGGCCTCAAGGGCTTCGTCGCCGCCGCCATCGGGGGATTCAAGAGCCACACCACCGCCTTTTTCGGGGGCCTTCTGGTGGGCATCATCGAGGCCCTGACGGTGGCCATCAACTGGGGGCCGTTCCGGTCCGAGTACGCCGACGCCGTGGCGCTGATAGCCCTGCTGGTCATCCTGGTCATCCGGTCCCGCAGCCTCTCTGCGGGAGAGAGGGCCAGCTAGGATGAGATTTGGAGTCAGGGCCCTCTACCAGAACAAGTGGGCCATACTCGCCTTCGCCGCCATGCTGGCGCTCCTGATCGTGGTGCCTCTGAGCCCGGTCCTGGACAAGTACACTATGCTGCTGACGTTCATCGCCATCAACGCCATGGTCACCCTGGGGCTCTGCCTGCTGATGGGCTATACCGGCCAGGTGTCCCTGGGGCAGACCGCTTTCTACGGCATAGGGGCCTACATATCCGCCATCCTCAGCAAGACATACGGCGTCAACCCGTGGCTGGCCATGCTGATAGCGGCCGCGGCCGCAGGCCTCTTTGCCTATTTGATCGGCTTCCCCATATTCCGCCTGCGGGGGAACTACCTGGCCATGGCCACGCTGGGACTGGTCCTGGTGGTCTACACCCTCTTCAGGGAGCTGGGCAGCCTCACCGGGGGACCCGACGGCATGTCCGGCATCCCGCATCTGTCGATCGGCGGCCTGCACTTCAACACTCCCGCGACGAGGTACTTCCTGGTCTGGTCCTTCTGCCTGGCGGCACTGGTGTTGTCCCAGAACATAATCAGGTCGCGAACGGGAAGGGCGCTGCGGGCCATTCATGGCAGCGAGGCTGCCGCCCAGTCCGTGGGCATCGACCTGAGCCGCTACAAGGTCAAGATATTCGTCCTGAGCGCCGTCTATGCGTCGATCGCCGGCAGCCTGTTCGTCCACACCCTTCGTTTCGTGAATCCCCAGCCATTCGGCTTCCTGGCCTCGGTAATGATAGTGACCATGGCGGTGGTGGGCGGACTGGCCAGCATCTGGGGCGCCCTGTTCGGCACAGCGGTCGTCCGCATACTGAGCAACGAGGTGCTGCTGAGGTTCGGGAGCCTGGACATCATCGTCTACGGCCTGATACTGATGGTGGTCATGATATTCGTGCCCCAGGGCCTCTTCGTCGGCCTGAGGGACACCTTCCAGCGCTGGCGGCTCAAGCGCGCCCGCCAGGAGGCCCCGACGTGAGCAGCCCGATCCTGGAAACCAAGGGGCTGACCAGGACCTTCGGCGGCCTGACCGCCGTGGACGGCGTTGACCTGTCCGTCGAATCTGGCCGGATCACCGCCGTCATCGGGCCCAATGGCGCCGGGAAGACCACGTTGTTCAACCTGATAGCCGGAGTATACATGCCCACCAGCGGCGACATCCTGTTCGAAGGCAAGACCCTGGGCAAATCGCCCCCTCACAGGCGGGCGGCCCTGGGCATCGCCCGCACCTTCCAGAACGTGCTGCTCTTCGACAACATGACCGTGCTGGAGAACGTGATGAGCGGCCAGCATCCCCGAAGCCGCTACGGCTTCCTTGAGGCGGCGCTGCGTCTCCCCAAGGCGCACCGCGAAGAAGAGAGGATTGTGCTGGCGTCCAGGCGCTTCCTGAACCTGGTCGGCCTGGGGATGTACGCCGATCGGAACCCGGCCAGCCTCCCCCTGGGCCAGCAGAAGCTCCTGACCATTGCCCGGGCCCTGGCCACCGAGCCCAGGCTGCTCCTGCTGGACGAGCCGGGCGCCGGTCTCAATGCCCTGGAGAAGCAGGGCTTGAGCGAGCTCATCCGCCGCATCCAGGAGATGGGCATCACCGTCATACTGGTGGAGCACGACATGGACCTGGTCATGGGCATCGCTGAGTGGGTCGTCGTTCTGGACAGCGGGCAGAAGATAGCCGAAGGCACCGCCTCCCAGATCCAGAAGGACAAGAAGGTCATCGCCGCCTACCTGGGCGACGAAGAAGGGGCCGGCTGATGCTCCGCGTCGAGAGCGTCTCCGTGGCCTACGGCCTCTCCACGGCGGTGAGAGAGGTCTCCCTCCAGGTAAATGACCAGGAGATCGTCACCATCGTGGGCTCCAACGGCGCCGGCAAGACCAGTCTGCTCAACGCCATCTCCGGTACGGTGCCCGTGAGGGGCGGCGTTATCTGGCTGGACGACGCCCGTCTTTCTGGCCGTCCGCCGCACAAAACGGTAAGATTAGGGGTAGGCTATGTGCCGG
>CALMBS010000455.1 GCA_937860285.1 uncultured Chloroflexota bacterium | reverse complement strand
CTTTATCCGAACTCGTAGGATATGCCGAATCCGGCCCTGGGGTAGGACCACTCGATGGCGTCACGATCGCACCCGATGCGGCAGCTGCCGCACTCCAGGCAGCCCTCGTAGCTGAAGCTGATCCTGTTGTCCTTGAGCTTGAAGCACTCCGCGGGGCAGACGTAGAGACAGGGCCGAAGATCGCATCCCTGACAGGCCTCTGCCTTGACCTTGATGTGCGGCTCCGCGTCCACATCGTAGTGGTCCAGCGCCAGCCTCTGCTCCATGGTCATGTCGCTCATATGGTCTTCCTCGCGGCCATGGCGTCGCGCACCAGCTGCCAGAGGGACACCTTGCCCTTCATCTCCGCCTTGGCCAGCTCCCAGGCTGTCATCTTGGGCTGTCCGTCCACCTCGAAGACCTTCCCGGCCAGACCGCAGGCCAGGTCGGGATAGGTGCTGTACAGTCGCGGGTTATCCAGGAACTGCGGTGCACGCTGGAAATGCGAGAGGTCCTGGAGGACGAAGCTCTCCCCTAGCAGCCGGGCGTACTGCGAAAGGCCCGTCCGGCTGAAGTCGCCCTTGTCGCGGGCGAGCTTGACCGTTTCCGCGGCGGCGATGCCCGAGGCCAGGGCGAAGTTGAGGCCCTCCAGCGCCCGCCCGGTGGCCAGCACCAGGGCGGCGGCGTCGCCGGCCACCAGCATGCCGTCCGTGAAGAGCCGGGGCACCATCCGGAGGCCTCCCGCCGGCACCAGGTGGGCGGAGTACTCGACCGTGGTCCCTCCCTTGACCAGCTCCCGAACTGCGGGATGCTCCTTGAAGCTGGCCAGCAGCTCGACGCCCCGGAGCCTGTTCTCGATGAGGGCGCGGAGCTGGACCACCACCCCCAGGGACAGGCTCTCCTGGTTGGTGTAGAGGAATCCGCCGCCGTGGACACCGCGGGTGCAGAAGCCCAGGTAGTGGATGGCCGCCCCGCCGTCGGCGCCGACGTTGAACCGGTCCTCGATGGTCTGCCGCGGCAGGCTGATGATCTCTTTGACGCCCTGATTGACATTGCCCGGCGACAGGCCCACCCCCAGGCCAGCCTTGCTGGCGAGCAGGGAGTTGACGCCGTCGGCGGCGATGACCACCTTGGCCGGGATGCTGTCGCCTCCGGCCACGATCCCGGCGATGCGGCCGTCCTCCATGATGAGGTCATCGGCCCGGCTGCCCGTGATCACCATTCCCCCGGCCTCCTCCACCTTCTGGGCCAACCAGCGGTCGAACTTGGCCCGCAGCACGGTGTAGCCGGCCGACGCCGGACTCCCGGAGCCGTCAGTGTTGTAGTCGATGGAGACCGAGGACTTCTCTGAGAGCAGGGAGATGATGTGGCGGTGCACCCGCCTCTCCACCGGGGCTTCCCTCCAGAACTCCGGCATGAGCCCGTTGAGCACGCTGCCGTAGAGCACGCCGCCGGTGACGTTCTTGGCTCCGGCGAACTTGGCGCGCTCTACGAGCAGGACCTCAATGCCGGCCCTGGCCAGGCTGTAGGCTGCGGCGCAGCCGGCCGGGCCCGCCCCGACGACGATGACCTCGAAGCCGTCACTCATGGCTCAAAAGTATAGTGGGCGGCGTGCACGGCTGCAAGCAGCGTTGTGCCTCTAGGTCTCGACCTCTTCCGGAGGCCTGGCCCGCAGGTCCGGCACCCAGGAGAGGGATTTCGGCCACCACCAGAACCACTTGCCCAGGATCCTCATCGAGGCCGGCGACATGATGAGGGTGATCAGCGTGGCGTCGATCACGATGGACGCCACCAGCCCGAATCCCAGCTCCGCGACCACTACGATCTGGGAGCGGGAGAAGGCGAAGAAGACCACCAGCATGATGGCGGCCGCACCCAGGACCACCAGTCCGGAGCGGCGGAAGGCGAAGGTGATGGCCTCCGACATGTTCGCCGTCTGGTCGTAGCGCTCGCGGACGCGGCTCACCATGAACACGAAGTAGTCCATGGATATGCCGAAGAGGCCGCAGAGCAGGAAGATGGGGACGTAGGAGTCGATGCCGGATATCTTGGCGAAGAATGGGATGTTGCCGTCCTGGAAGGCCCAGACCACCAGGCCGTAGCCGCCGTACACCGAGAGCGCGTTGAAGGCGGTGAGGATCACGGCCAGCAGGACGGAGCGGAAGGCCACCAGCATGAGCAGCAGGGAGAGCCCCATGACCAGGGCCAGGACCGGGATGAGGCGCGAGTCAGTCGCTGCGATGAAGTCGTTGTTGAAGGCTCCGTAGCCCGAGACATAGGCGGCGCCGCCGACATCCTCAAATCTGTCGCCGATGTAGTCGTTCCGCAGTTGCTTGACCTTGTCGGAGGCATCAGCCGTGAAGGGGTCCATGTTCAGGAAGACCCTCTTCCAGGCCACATTCCCCTCCTCGTTCACGGACAGGGGCACGGCGGTGACAAATCCGCCGTCGGCCTCCAGGTCGTCGATCAGCTTCTCGGCCTCGGCCCTGACGGCGGGCTGATCGTAGCCGTCGATGCCGATCTCCAGCGGGGCCACCAGCAGGTTGGGGTAGCCGGCCGCCATCATGGCATCGTACCCGCTCCGGGACACGCAGCTCGGCGGGAGGGTGTCCACGTAGGAATAGGAGAGCTTCATGTGCGAGACAGGCCAGACGCAGACCACCGCGATAGCGGCGGCCAGAATGAAGCTGACTATGGGGGCCCTCATGGCCGGGAGGGTCACCCAGTGCCAGAAGCCGCGCGCCTGCGGCGTCGTTCCCGGCTTCTCGATGTCGGTGATCCGCTTCTGCCAGGGCAGGCGGCCGAAGTCAACGCCGTTGCCGATCAGGCTCAGCACCGCCGGGACCAGGGTCATGGAGGCCGGAGTGAGGACGGCTACCACGATTATGGCTCCCATGGCCAGGCTCATGTGCATGTTGCACGGGATCATGAGGATGCCGAAGAGGGCGATGGCCACTATGATGCCGGCGTAGAAGATGGCGTGGGAGGCCGTCGATCCCGACCGGGCGATGGCCTCGATCTTGTCGTGGCCCTTCCGGCGCTCCTCGCGGTAGCGGTAGGCGAAGAAGAGGGCGTGGTCGATGCCCAGGGCCAGTCCCAGCATGAAGACCACATTCTCTATGGCGAAGTTCAGCTTGATCCAGGTGCCCAGCACCGCGGCGATGCCCAGAGCCACCATGATGGACACCAGGCTCAGCACTATGGGCAGCATGGCTGACCCCAGCGTCCCGAAGACGAAGAGCAGCACGACCAGGGCGATGGGCACGGCCACCATCAGGGACTTCGTCAGGTCCCTGAAGGCCACATCCTGCATGTCCCGGCTGACGTTGGTGCTGCCGACCATGCGCACCCGAAAGCCGTCGACGAAGGAGGTCTCCTCCTCGATGCCGATGCCGTCTCCGGTCAGGACCGCGTCGCGGACCTCGAGGATGTGCTTGGCGGCCTCATCCGCGTTCTCCGACAGGTTGATGACGAAGAGGGCGGTGCGCTGGTCCGTGGAAACCAGGCCGGCGGCCTGCACCATGCCGTCCTTCGCCGCCGCCAGGCCTTCGATGGCGGTAGGCAGCTGCGTCGAGATCTGGCCGTGCAGGGTGGCAATCCCGTCCGAGACCTGGCCTATCTGGGCGCCCGTCTGCTCCTGCATCTGCAGCAGGCCGGCCTCGGCCGTGGCGATCTGCTGCCCCATGTAGCCTTGCGCCAGGCCCAGGCCCGTCTTCAGGATGCTCTCCGCGGCATCTCCCCAGAAACCGGACTCGGGGTCTTCGATGTATTGCAGCGCCAGGGCCAGGTACGGCATCACGGTGTTGCCGTACTGGTCCATCTGGGAGGCGGCCGAGTTGAGACCGTCGAGAAGCGTCTGGCGGGTCTCGCTCTCCGGCACCGTCTGTTCCACGTAGGTGATAGTGGCACTGAGCCGCTCGGCGGTAGCCTGCATGTCGACCACTACGGCGTTCACAGCTGCCGCCGAGGGAAGGTTGTCGCTGGTCAGCATCACCGCGAAGTCGCGTCCCAGCTGGGCAGCGTACTTGGCCTCGTACATGGCAGCCAGCATGGGCCCCTGCTGCCCGAACTGCTTGAGCCCGGAGACCAGGGTGGCCCGGTCCGCAGTGCCGGGGCCGGTGGCCTCCAGGTAAGCGGCCATGTCGGAGAGCCTCACCGCCGTGGCCTTCATGTCGGCGACGGTGGCCTCACGTACCTCCGGGGTCAGCACCGCGCCCTGGGTCACCGGCAGCAAAGCGTTGTAGGTCTTCTGCAGGCCGTCGTAGAGGAGGAGGAGGCCGGCGATCTCGGCGGCCCCGTCGGCGCCCTGCCGCATCCCGTCCAGGCCCATCTTTCCGTTAAGGGTTACACTGTCCGCCGGGAAGGCGTTGGCCGCCGCCTGCAGCCGGGCCCCGCTGGCCTTGAGGCCGTCTGAAGCCGCGATAAGCTGCGCGGAGGTCGTATTGTCCCCCAGGATCAGCTGCAGCCCGGCTATCATCTCCTCCAGGACGGGAGGCACCAGGGGTACCCCATTGCGGAGGACCGGGTCATAGTACTGGACATCCTTCACGATTCCCTTCCCGCGGAGCTCCCCCAGCTTGGCCCAGAGGCCATCGACATAGGCCCAGAACTCGGGGTCATCGGCGGTGCAGGTGTTGGAGGTGATGACGCAGTTCTCCTGTTTCCAGGCAGCCATGGGGAACTTTTCCTTGAACAGGTTCTCCGATTTCTTGGAATCGGTGTCGGTGGTAAACTGGATGGCGGTGGTCATGTTCTTGCTGAAGATGGTGAGGAAGAGGGTCAGGGCAATCGCCAGGAGCATGACCCATATGATGACCACCCGCCAGGGGTGACTGGCGCAGTGCCGCGCCAGTCCCTCGAAAAAGCTGCTTCTGTCTGACTTCACCGTCCGTCCCTCCAGTTCCCCGCTGTTTCCTGTGACACCCGGATTACACTCAAAGGGCATGCGGCCTGGTGCGCCGCATGCCTTCAGTCAGGGATAGTACCATGCAAATCCCCAAAAAGTCAAGCAAATCCGTAGTATTTGTGGAGGTAAAAAATTTTGACTGGCCAGTTGACCGGGTATCGGCGTATCAGGAACGCCACTTGTCGCGCGGGGGCGACTCGTCGGAGTCCCTCGCGGCGTACCCGGGCACTCCCGCCGGCCCGTAGCCCGGCTGTTCCCCCGGGGCCTCCCGATCGCGGCCCGGCCTGGCGCGGAGGTCCGGCACCCAGGAAAGCCAACTGGGCCACCACCAGAACCACCTGCCCAGGAGCTTCATGATGGCGGGGGACATCACCAGGGTGATGAGCGTGGCGTCGAGGAGGATGGACACGAACATCCCGAAACCGATCTCCGACACGATCACGATCTGGGAGATGGAGAAGGCGAAGAAGACCACCATCATGACTGCCGCCGCACCCAGGACCACCAGCCCCGAGCGGCGGAAGGCGAAGAGGATGGAGTCGGACATGTTGTGTGACTCGTCGTACCGCTCGCGGGTGCGGGCCATCATGAACACGAAGTAGTCCATGGATATGCCCAGGAGACCGCAGAGCAGGCAGATGGGGACGTAGGCGTCGATCCCCGATATCTGTTTGTAGAGCCCAAACCCGTGGCCGCCCTGGAACACGAAGACCACCAGGGCGTAGGACGCGTACACCGAGGCCATGTTGAAGAGGGAGAGCACCACCGCCAGCAGGACGGAGCGGAAGGCCACCAGCAGCAGCAGGAGGCTGACCCCGATCACGAACAGGAGGACGGGGGTCATGTTGGCCGCGGTCACGTCAACGAAGTCGTTGTTGAAGCCGCCGTAACCGCACACATAGGCGGCGCCGCCGGCGTCCTCGAAGGTCGAGCCGATGATCTCATCGCGCAGCTCCCGAACCTTTTCGGCGGCCTCCGCGTTGAAGGGGTCCTGGGTGAGCGTGATCATCTTCCAGGCCACGGTCCCGTCATCATTCACGGAGATGGGTATGCCGGCGAAGAAGCCGGCGGCCTCGAGCTCATCCTCGAAGGCGGCGGTCCGGGCCCTTACGGCCGGCTTGTTGTAGGAGTCGATGGCGATGTGAAGCGGAACGGCGGCGTAGTTGGGGAACCCGGCCTCGATCATGGCGTCGTACCCGCTCTTGGACACGCAGCCCGGGGGCAGCGTGTCAACGTAGGAGTAGCTCATCCTCATGTCCCGCAGGGGCAGGATGCAGGCCGCCAGTATGGCGGCGGTGACAATGAAGGATATGACCGGGGCCTTCATGGCCGGGAAAGTCAGCCAGTGCCAGGCGCCGCGCTTCTTCTCTCCCGTCTCCGGCGGCAGCGGGTCGGTAAGCCGCGGCTGCCAGGGCAGGCGGCCGAAGTCGAAGCCGTTGCCGATCAGGCTCAGGACGGCGGGGAGGAAGGTGATCGAGGCCAGCGCGATAACACTCAGAACAAGGACCGCTCCTATGGCCAGGCTCTGGTGCATATTGCAGGGGATCATGAAGATGCCGAAGAAGGCGATGATGGTGGCCAGGCCGGCGTAGAAGATGGCGTGGCCGGCAGTGGCCCCTGCCCTGGCTATGGCGTCGATCTTGTCCAGCCCTTTCCGGCGTTCCTCCCGGTAGCGGTAGGCGACCAGCAGCGCGTGGTCGATGCCCAGCGCCAGGCCCAGCATGGCCACGATGTTCTGGACGGCGAAGGCCATGGGCACCCAGGTGCCGATGACCGCGGCCATGCCCAGGGCCACCACGATGGAGGCCAGGCCCAGGACCACCGGCAGCATGGCGGCCCCCAGCGTCCCGCAGACGACGAACAGGACGATCAGGGCGATGGGCACGGCTACGGCGAGGGACTTCTTGAGGTCATTGAAGGCCACGTCCTGCATGTCCCGGCCGAAGTTGGAGTTGCCGACCATGCGCACCCGGAAACCGTCCTCTTCGAAGGAGTCATCGCCGAGCCCGATGCCCGTGCCGGTGAGGACGGCGTCCCGGAGGGTGAGGATGTGCTTGGCGGCCTCATCCTTATCTTCCGACATCATGATGATGAACTGGGTGGTCATTCTGTCCGTGGAGACCAGTCCGGCGGACAGCGCGATGCCGTCCCTGGCCTGCTGCAGGCCGTCCGCGGCGGCGGGCAGGCCGTCCGCCATCTGGCTTTCCATCATGGCTATGCCGTCCGCGACCGTGCCGATCTGGGCGCTGGTCTGCTCCTGCATCAGCCGGAGGCCGGCTTCGGCTGTTTCGATCTGGTCCTGCATGTAGTCTCCGGCCAGGCCCAGGCCTGCCCGGAGAACGGCTTCCGCGGCATTCCCCCAGAACCCTGACCCCGGGTCCTCAACATATCCCAGCGCCCTGGCCAGGATGGGGAGCACGGTGGCGCCATACTGCCGCATCTGGGTGGCCGCACTGCTGAGGCCGGCCAGAATCGCCTGGCGGGTCTCGCTGTCAGGCACTGTCTGCTCAACATAGGCGACGGTGGCGGTCAGCCTCTCGCCGGTGGCGGTCATGTCTGTCACCACGGCGCTCGTGGCCGCTGCCGTCGGAAGGCTCTCGCCGGTCAGCATGACCGCGAAGTTACGTCCCAGCTGGGCGGCGTACTTGGCCTCGCAGGTGGCGGCCAGCAGGGGCGCCTGCTCCGCGAACTGCTTGAGGCCGGATATCAGGGTGGGCCTGTTGGAGGAGCCAGGCCCGGTGGACTCGAGGTAGGCGGCCGCCTCGCCGAGCCTGGCGGCCGTGGCTTTGAGGCCGGTCACGGTGGCCTCGCGGGCCTCCACGGTCAGCACCTCTCCGGTAGACAGCGGCAGGAGAGCGTCGTAGAGCTTCTGGAGTCCGTCGCGGGTCAACACAGTGGCGCTGAGCTCATCGATCTGGTCGGCGGCCTGGAGCATGCCGGCCCTGGCCTGCTTCCCGCCGCCGGTCAGGGCATCGTCGGCGAAGCCATTGGCGGCGGCCCGCAGCCCGGCGGCCGATGACTTTAGGTCGGCGGCCGTCTGCAGGAGCTGCTCGGAGGTCGGATCGCCCTCGGTGATCATCCTGATGGTGCCGATGATCTGCTCCAGCACTGGCGGCAGCAGGGGCGCTCCCTCGCGGAGCGCCGGGTCATAGTACTGGGCATCCTTGACTATGCCCTGATCTCTCAAGGGCTGGAGCCTGGCCCACATGCCATCGACGTAGGCCCAGTACTCGGGGGTCTCGGCCGTGTACGTGTTGGAGGTGACGACACAGCTTTCCAGGTCGTAGGCGGCCTGGGGGAAACGCTCTGCGAAGAGGTCCTCCGCCATCTTGGAATCGGTGTCGGTGGTGAAGGTGGTGACGGTCGTCATGTTCTGGCTGAATATGGTGAGGTATAGCCCCGCCGCCACGGCGAACAGCATCAGCCAGATAGTGGTGACCCGCCAGGGGTGCCGGGCGCAGTGGCGCGCCAGCTCCTCGAAGAAGCCGCTCTTGCTGGTGTTCCTGCTCATTGTCCCCCCCTGTGTTCGCCGGGGCGCACGGGCCCCCGGCAGCTGACCCTAAGGAAAACAACGAGGCAAGCGAAGAAGACCGCACCACAGTACCCGGCCTGTGGCCGGCATTCTACACGGATCATCACCCCCGGCGATCAGTCTCGCCCTGACCGTGCACGCACACGTCGTACACGAAGTGCTGCGCTGCATGCCCCTCGGAAGGCATCGTAGCATGCAGCTGCCCAAACTGTCAAACCCAAACTGATACTTGGCCTGTACCTTACCTTCAGTCCTGTCCGGGTCGGGGGCAAAAGGAACTGGCCAGGCGTACAGGCCTGGCCAGTAGAGGCTGTCTCTCGTATCCTGGCGGCGGTTCAGGAACGCCACTTGTCACGCGGGGTGGACTCGTCCGGATCCTTCACGGCGTACCCGGGCACTCCCGCCGGCCCGAAGTCCGGGCGCTCCTCGGGGGTGGTCTCCCGATCGCCCTCCGGCCGCCTGGCCCGCAGGTCCGGCACCCAGGAGAGGAAGCTGGGCCACCACCAGAACCACTTGCCCAGCAGCTTCATGGCGGCGGGCGACATGAGCATGGTGATGAGAGTGGCGTCCACCAGGATGGCGGCGAACATGCCGAATCCCAGCTCGGCCACGGTGAGGATCTGGGAGATGGAGAAGGCGAAGAACACCACCATCATCACCGTGGCTGCCCCCAGGACCACCAGCCCGGTGCGGCGGAAGGCGAAGGTGATGGCCTCGGACATGTCCTGCGACTGGTCGTAGCGCTCACGGACCCGGGCCACCATGAACACGAAGTAGTCCATGGATATGCCCAGGAGCCCGCACAGGAGGAATATGGGGACGTAGGCGTCGATGCCCGTTATCTGCTGGTAGATGCCAAACCCGTTGCCGTCCTGGAACACCCAGACCACCAGGCCGTAGGCGGCGTAGACCGAGAGCATGTTGAAGAGGCTGAGGACCACCGCCAGCAGGATGGAGCGGAAGGCCAG
>CALMBS010000454.1 GCA_937860285.1 uncultured Chloroflexota bacterium | reverse complement strand
CCTGCGGGCGGAGAAGCGTCTGAAACGCGAGGGGGTGGCAGTCAAGCTGATCCCGGGGCCGCGGCAGCTGAGCTCCGACTGCGGCGTGTGCCTCCGGTTTGAGCGCCGGGATGAGCCCGCGGTGAGAAGGGCCCTGGAAGAGGAGCGGATCGAGACGCAGGGCATTCACCCCCTCTGAGAGAGCAGCTCAGGAACAGGCATGGAGGAGAAGCGGATGGAAGGGAAGCCGAATCCCCGGCTGACCGAGATGGTTCGCGGCGCCGGTTGAGCTTCCAAGCTGGGTCCGGGGGACCTGGACCGGGCGCTGTGCGGGCTGCCGCTGCCGGCGGACCCTGACCTGATCGTGGGCCTGGAGAGGGCGGACGACGCCGGGGTCTACCGGCTGACTGACGATCTGGCCATCGTCCAGACCGTCGACTTCTTCACGCCCGTCGTGGACGACCCGTACACCTTCGGCCAGATCGCCGCGGCCAATGCCTTAAGCGACGTCTACGCCATGGGGGGCCGGCCGCTGACCGCCATGAACATCGTTTGCTTCCCCAGCCAGAAGCTGGACATCTCCGTACTCCGGGACATCCTCCGCGGCGGGATCGACAAGCTGCACGAGGCCGGGGTGGTGCTGGTCGGGGGGCACAGCGTGGACGACGTGGAGCTGAAGTACGGCCTCTCGGTGACGGGCACGGTGCACCCCGGGAGGGTGCTGACCAAGGCCGGCGCCCGGCCGGGGGATGCCCTCATCCTGACCAAGCCCATAGGCACCGGCATCATCAGCACCGCGGTCAAGGGGGGCATGGCCGGCGAGGAGGCAGCCGGGGCCGTGGCCCGGTCCATGGCTGCCCTGAACAAAGCTGCCGCCGAGGTGATGCTGGAGGTGGGCGCCCACGCCTGCACCGACATCACCGGCTTCGGGCTGCTGGGCCATGCCTGCGAGATGGTCCAGGACAGCCCGGCCGGCCTGCGGATACACTCCGCCGCGGTCCCGGTCTTCCCCCAGGTGCCGGAGATGGCCCGGATGGGCATGGTCCCCGGCGGCACCTACCGCAACAGGGAGTACCGGGCCCGGATGGTGGACGCGGCGGGCGTCGACAGGGCGGCCCTGGATATCCTCTTCGACCCCCAGACCTCCGGGGGGCTGTTCATGGCCGTCGACGGCGGCCAGGCCGGCCTGATGCTGTCCCGGCTCAAGGAGGCCGGCGTCGCGGACGCCGCCATCGTGGGCGAGGCCGTCAGCCATCCGGCACAGAGGATAGTGGTAGACTAAGCCATGTTCGTCCTGGGAACCGCCGGCCATGTGGACCACGGCAAGTCCCGCCTCGTTCAGGCCCTGACCGGCATGGACCCCGACCGCCTCGCCGAAGAGAAAGAGCGGGGCATGACCATCGACCTCGGGTTCGCCTGGCTGAAGCTGCCCAGCGGCCGGGAGGTCAGCATCGTCGACGTGCCGGGCCACGAGCGCTTCATCAAGAACATGCTGGCCGGGGTGGGCGGCATCGACCTGGCCCTGCTGATCATCGCCGCCGACGAGGGCATCATGCCCCAGACCCGGGAGCACCTGGCCATCCTGGACCTGCTCCGCGTGGGCCGGGGCGTCATCGTGGTGACCAAGAAGGACCTGGTCGACGAGGAGCTCCTGGAGCTGGTCACCATGGAGGTCAAAGAGACGCTGTCCGGCACCAGCCTGGCCGAGGCCCCGATGGTGGCCGTGTCCGCCGTTACCGGTGACGGCCTGCCGGAGCTGGTGCGCACCGTCGACCAGCTGCTGGACGCTACCCCTCCCAAGAGGGATATCGGGCGGCCCCGGCTGCCCATCGACCGCGTGTTCACTATCGCCGGCTTCGGGACGGTGGTCACCGGCACCCTGGTGGACGGGAGCCTGTCCGTGGGGCAGGAGGTGGAGATCGTCCCGCCGCGGCTGCGGGCCCGCATCCGGGGGCTGCAGACCCACCGGAAGAAGCTGGAGTCGGTGCCCCCGGGGAGCCGCGTGGCGGCCAACCTCTCCGGGCTGTCCACGGATGAGCTGGTCCGCGGCAACGTGCTGGTCACCCCCGACTGGCTGCGTCCGACCGGCATGGTGGACGTGAAGGTGCGGCTGCTGCCCACGCTGGCCCGGCCCCTGAAGCACAATGCCGAGGTCAGCTTCCACAGCAATGCCCTGGAGGTGGCGGCCAAGGTCCGCCTCCTGGAGGCGGACGAGTTGAAGCCGGGCGAGACGGGCTGGGCGCAGCTGGTCTTCGCGGAGCTGGCCGCCGTGGTCAAGGGGGACCTGTTCATCATCCGCTCGCCGGTGGAGACGCTGGGGGGTGGGGACATCGTCGACGCCTATGCGAAGCGCCACCGCCGCTTCCAGGCGGCCACCATAGAGGGCCTGGCTGCCAGGGAGAAGGGCAGCGCCGAAGACGTGCTGCTGGCCACGCTGGAGGCCAGGGAGCCCATCGACCTGGCCGAGCTGGCCCACCGGGCCAGCGCCTCGCCGGCCGAGGCCCAGAAGGCGGTGGAGGCCCTGGTGTCCCAGAAGCGGGTGATGATGCTGGGCGACCGGGGGCCGCACACCCTGCTCTTCTCCGCCGCCGGCTGGCAGCGCCTCTCCGCCAGCGTGTCCGCGGCGCTGGCGGCCTATCACCGTCAGTTCCCGCTGCGGTCCGGCATGCCCAGGGAAGAGCTCAGAAGCAGGATCAAGGCCTCCGCCGGATCATTCCCGCCCATGCTCCAGATCCTGGCCAGGGATGGCGTGCTGGTGGAGGACGTGAAGGCGGTGC
>CALMBS010000453.1 GCA_937860285.1 uncultured Chloroflexota bacterium | reverse complement strand
GGCGTGTAGAGGTACTCCCCCATGCCCAGGGGCCTCGGTATCCAGCTGATGATGAGGACGTCCCTCTGCTCGATGCAGAACACGCGGTAGTACTGGGTGTAGCGCACCTTCTGCTGCACCAGCCAGATGCGGCCGGCGCCGGCAGCGTAGCGCTGCTTCAGCTCCGCCAGCGTGCCCACCTCGTAGACGTCCACCCAGCCGTAGCCGTACACCGGCTTCAGGATGCAGGGGAGCCCGACCTCGTCGGCGACCCTTTCCCAGGCCGGCTCCTCCACCACCCCGGGCGACTCCGTGCGGAGCGCCGGGTCCGGCAGCACGATCGATCTGGGAGACGGGATCCCGAGGGTCTGGCACACGCTGGCTTCCACCAGCTTGCTGTTCACCGAGGCAGCGAAGGGGTTGTTGATGACATAGGTCCCGTCCAGGGACATATTCTTGACCATCTCCTTCAGGTACGCGTGATCATAGCTCATACGGTCTATCACCACGCGATAGTCGGTGGACACGGGTGCGCGGGCCTCGGCGAACGAGAGGAACTCCACTGGCAGGTCAGCGAGTCTGGACGCGACGTCAATGGCAAAAGGGTCGCTCTTCAGTTCCAGGATGCCGATCTTGTTCGACTTCATGGCGGTGGCGTGCCTTGCCTCGATTCGGCCACAGTATAACATAGTCGTCGATGTGCTATCATAGCCTGCTGCTCCTTTCAGGGCGGCGTCCGCAGATGAAGTGCCTGTCTCGGCCCTCAAGCATCCCGCTGCCCGCGCGGCTGGCGGCCATCAACTTCCTTTGCAGCCTGGCCCTGTACTCCTCCAACATCTTCATGCCCCTCTATGCCGAAGAGCACGAGGCATCGCGCTTCCAGATTGGACTGATCATCTCCGCCTGGGGGACGGCCTACTTCCTGTCGTCGTTCATCTTCGGCCGGCTGTCGGACAGGCACGGCCGGCTGGTGTTCATCAGGCTGGGACTGGGCCTGGCGGCGGTGGCCTACGTCCTGCAGATAGCCGCCCGGGACCCGGCCCTGCTGCTCTCGGTGCGGGCCCTGGTGGGGTTCTGCCTGGGCGTCTCCTCGGCGGCCATGATGGCCCACGTCTTCGAGGCCGAGGGGCAGGTGGGCCGGTTCGCCGCCTACGGCTCGCTGGGCTGGCTCTGCGGCTGCGTGGCGGCCATCGCCGTCCGGCGCTACGATGCCCTGTTTGCCGTGAGCAGCGGGGCGTCCGCCCTGGCCTTTCTGCTGTCGCTGACCCTTCGGGAGGAGGGCGGCCGGACCGTGAAGGTCTCGGCCTTTCCCCTGCGGCTGATCCTCTCCAACATCAAGGTGTATCTACCCTTCTTCCTGCGCTGCCTGGGGTCCTATGCCATCTGGACCGTCTTCCCCCTGTTCCTGGTCGAGATCGGGGCCACCCGGTCCTGGGTGGCCATCCTGGACGGCATCAACATGGCGTTCCAGTTCTTCCTGATGCGCTACGTGGAGCGCTTCAGTCCGGGGCGGACGCTGACCATCGGGCTGGCGGCCTCGGTGATATTCTGTGCCGGCTACGGCCTGGCCACGCACTACCTGCAGATCATCCCGCTGGAGGTTGTCGTGGCCGTCTCCTGGTCCTGCCTCTGGGTGGGCGCCCTGAGCTTCCTGATGAAGAGGAGCGTGGAGCGGGGCACGGCCGCCGGGCTGCTCTACTCCATTACGTACCTCTCCTCCAGCCTGGGGCCCCTCATCGGGGGCGTCGTGGCCGGCCACTGGAGCTACCGGGCGGTGATGTTCGTGGGCGGCGGGATCACCCTGGCCGGCCTGCTGCTGTCGCTGGTGCTGCCCGTGGGCGAGCCGGCGGCGCCGGCGGAGTGAGCCGCGGGGCGCACTGCCCGGGGGTCTGCCGCGGCGGGCCTACCTCAGTCCCGCATCTGAGAGTCAACCTCTCGCTGAGTGCCTCTCCCTCACAATGTAAGCTATACTTGACAGGATGTAAAAGACGTGGTACAATAT
>CALMBS010000452.1 GCA_937860285.1 uncultured Chloroflexota bacterium | reverse complement strand
TGCCAGGCCAGGCCTGGCCGATGCCGCCGAAACCGGCATCCTTCATCTTCTCGAAACCGACAGCCAGCACCAGGTCATAGGTCTTGGAGGCCAGCGCCAGGGCGGCCCCCCTGATGGTCTCGGCGCCGGTGCCGCAGGCGTTCTCCACCCGGGTCACCGGGATGAACTGCAGCTGCAGGGCGCTGGAGAGAATGATCCCGGTCATGGCGTTGTCCTGCACGGTATATCCGACCCAGGCCGCCTGCATGTCCTTGGCCGTCACATTAGCGTCCTTGAAAGCCTCATCGGACGCCTCGACTATAAGGTCGACGATGTCCTTGTCCCAGAACTCTCCAAAGGGGGTGCACCCCATGCCGACTATGGCTACTTTGTCCTTCAAGCTCTCCATCGTTATCTCTCCTTAGCACCTGACCGGGCGGAACCGCCAGAAGTAGTTGTACAGGCCCGAGCCCTCCAGGGCCAGATTCTCCGAGGGACCCATCTGTATCCTGAACGTCATCTCCACCGGCATGCCCACCGTGATCTTGCTGGTATCACGGTCCGTCATTACGCTATAGAACCGCCCGCCGCCGTCCAGGTTGACCACAGTGAACACCTTGGGCAGGACGATCTCCTGGGCCCGCTGGTCCATGCTGAAGGTGAAGACCTTGCCCGTCTTGTCCGACAGCCGGATGGGATCGAAGTCGTCCTTGGCCTGGCAGAAGATGCAGATCCTCTGCCTCGGGTACTGGATGTTCCCGCACTTCCGGCACACCTGGCCGTACAGGCCGTAGATCATCTTCCTCTCGCGCCACAGCACCGGCAGCGACGACCGCCGGGCGCCGCGCCGCGGGGACTCCCACTCCATGAGCTCGCGGATCTCCACGTACTTGCCGTAGTTCGGCAGCATCATCTTGGAGGCCACGTGCCGCTTGATGCCCCTTCTGTCCCTGACCTTCTCGATCTGGTCAGTGACCTTGAACAGGAAGGCGTCCGAGCCGTCGCCATAGGTGGCGAAGAGGATGCGGTCGCCGGGCTTGGCTTCCTCCAGGGCCGAAACCAGGATCATGGGCGCCAGGGCCGTCCCGGTGTTGCCCACGTTGTCCAGCAGGGGGTTCTGCACCTGCGTCTTGGGGTCCAGCTTCATGGCGCCGGCTATGGCCTGGTGCATCCTGGGGTCGGTGGCATAGAAGGCCGCCTTGGTGATGTCCTTGGGCGTGAGCTTGAGCTTCTTCAGCAGGCCGGACACCGCCTGCGGGACCATCTTCATGTAGCCTTCATCCCGCAAGAAGCGCTCCTCCGTGGTCTGGACGTAGGTGTCCCCGGGTTTCCGCCAGACATCCAGGAACTCCGCGCTGACGTGGTAGCTCCCCTCAAGCACCGCCGCCACGTCGGTGTCCCCCATCAGGAAGGCGGCTGCCCCGTCGCCGAACTGCAGCTCGAAGTCGGAGTTCGGTGGCGGTATCCGGCGCTCGGACGCCGCCACCATGACCTTCTTGGCGCTGCCGGCGCCGACGGCATCGGCGGCGGCCCTCATGGCCGATCCGGCACCCCGCAGGGAGTGCGATACGTCGAAGGTCAGGATGTCCTCCCGCAGATCGGCTGCGGCGCGGATGATGCTGGCCGCCTGCTTCTCGATGTAGGGCGGCGAGTCCGTGGCGAAGTAGAGACCGTCCACCTGACTGCGGTCCATGCCGTGCAGGCAGTCGATGACGGCCTCCACACCCATGGTGACGCTGTCCTCGTCGGCGTTGGCAATGGCCCTCTCGCCCTTGCCCACACCCTTGCTCCACATCTG
Organism: uncultured Chloroflexota bacterium; assembly: GCA_937860285.1. Classification (GTDB taxonomy): domain Bacteria; phylum Chloroflexota; class Dehalococcoidia; order UBA2247; family RBG-13-53-26; genus JAFGCL01. Next base: position 604 of record CALMBS010000452.1, on the reverse strand, counting down.
CCCGATGGCCTCACGGCTCAACCTGTAGATGGGAACATACGCACCGTATGACACTATGCCTACCATTATCTCGTCCTCCCTAGTGAATATAACGCACTTGACGACAGGGCGTGCAACGCGCTGGTGGTCACCGGGAACCAGGGGTTGGACCGGTTGCCGGGGAAGCCTACGCCGCTGCCCCGACAGCCCTCAGGTCCAGCGGGATCCCGGGCCCCATGGAGGTGGTGATGGTGGCGCTCCTGATGAACTGCCCCTTGGCGCCGCTCGGCTTGGCTCTCACCACGGCTTCAATAGCCGCCGCCAGGTTCTCTTCCAGCTGCTTCGCCTCGAAGCTGGCCTTGCCCACCGGCATGTGCACGTTGCCCGTGCGGTCTAGCCTGAACTCCGACCTTCCCTTCCGCGAATCCCGGATCACGCGCGGCAGATCGGCCTGGCCCACCACCGTCCCCAGCTTGGGGTTCGGCATCAGCCCCTTGCGGCCCAGGATCTTGCCCAGCTTCCCGATCTTGCCCATCATATCCGGAGTGGCCACGGCCACATCGAACTCCAGCCACCCTTCCTCGATCTTCTTTATCATGTCCTCGGCGCCAACGCTGTCCGCGCC
>CALMBS010000451.1 GCA_937860285.1 uncultured Chloroflexota bacterium | reverse complement strand
ATCCTGATCGGCGCGGCAGGCCAAGTGGAATCCCCCCAGCCCCTTGAGTGCCAGGACCTTCCCATCCCGGAGGAGGCCTGCAGCCGCCCGAATGACGTCACCGGCTCCGGCTGGTGACGGGTCACCGGCCGCCACCGGCGCCCCACCCGGGTCCACCAGGGCCAGGCTGGGGCCGCAGGCGGGACAGGCGTTGGGCTGAGCATGGAAGCGCCGGTCCAGCGGATCGTCGTACTCCTTCCGGCACCGGGGACACATGGTGAAAGCCTTCATGGTGGTCAGGGGACGATCATAGGGGATGTCCTCGATGATGGTGAACCGCGGCCCGCAGTTGGTGCAGTTGGTGAACGGGTAGCGGTAGCGCCGGTCGTCGGGGGAGAGCACCTCGCGGCGGCAGTCCCCGCAGGTGGCGATGTCGGGCGAGACCAGCTGGTACTGCCCCGGCTCGGGGCGGCTGTCGATGATCCGGAAGCCGGCATGCCCCCGCCGGGGGATGGGCCGGGCCACGATCTCCTCGATGCGGGCCATGGGAGGAGCCGAGCCACGGATCTCCTCGAGGAACCGGCCCACGGCCGGCCCTTCGCCCTCGATCTCGATCTCCACGCTGCCGGAGGTGTTGCGCACCCACCCGGCCAGACCGTGCCGCCGGGCCAGCCGGTAGACGAAGGGGCGGAAGCCGACCCCCTGCACCACGCCGCGGACCGTAATCTGCCGTGATTCCATACTTCTCAAGGTCCGGCCCGGGGCGAGCCGAAGGCCGCAGCCGCCGGGCGGCTACAGCTCCGCGATCACCTGGCCCATCGAGGAAACGTCGTAGCCCCCCAGCGCCTCCACCTCGGCCGCAAACGAGGCCTCCCGCAGGATGGCCAGCATGGGCTGAAGCAGCCGGCTCTCGTAGTGCACCCTGGGGATAATCAGGTCGTAGCGCTCCTTGAGCACCGGCACGAAGTCCAGGCCCAGCGCCCGGGCCGCCGCCAGGATGCCCAGCCCGGCATCCGCCGCCCCACTGGCCACGGCCACCGCCACCGCCAGGTGGGTGAAGGCTGTCCGCTCGTATCCGTTGATCCGGCCGGGATCGAAGCCCATCTCCTTCGCCTTGAAGTCCAGCAGGACCCGGGTGCCGGCGCCCCGCTGCCGGTTGATGAAGGTCACGTCCGGACGGGTGAGGTCGGCGAGGCCCCGGAGCCCCTTCGGGTTACCCTTCGCCACCATCAGGCCCTGCTCCCGGTAGACCAGGTGCAGGAGCACCACTTCCTTCCCGGCCAGAACGCGCTTCACATAGCTGATATTGTACTCGCCGGTCTCCTCGTCCAGCAGGTGTGAGCCGGCCAGGTGGGCCTCACCGCGGGACAGCGCTACCAGCCCTCCCAGGCTGCCCACGTTCGAGGAAGACAGGGTCCGCTCCGGGTACTGCTGGTGCAGGCGGTTGGCCAGCACATCCAGGGCCAGGTCGTGACTGCCGATGACTACGATGGCGTTCTCGATCTGCTCCAGGCTGGAGAGCAGCTCCACGCGCACTGTCTGCCCCTCCTGGACCCCCTCGCTCCCCCTCGGGATACGCACGATGCCGTCGGCTCGCACGAAGGACATGGTGGCCCCGGCGCCGCGGGGCAGCGGGGTGGCCAGCAGGTCCTGGCCGACCTGCCCCACCTTGACCCGGACGAACTCCTCCTCGCCCATGGGGGAGAAGACCTTGCGCGTCAGGACGGCGTCCAGGACGCGTCTGGCCGGCACGGGGGTCCCCAGCATGAGGCAGATGAGCGGACGGACGAACAGCTCCAGGGTCAGCGCCGCCGACACCGGGTAGCCGGGCACGCCCACCACGGGCTTGCCGTCCACCACCCCCAGCACCAACGGGTGACCGGGCCGGATGGCCACACCGTGGACGATCACCTGGCCCAGCTCCCCCACCACGGAAGCGGTGAAATCGCGCCTCCCGGCGGAGGCGCCGGCATTGACCACGACGATGTCATGGCCCGCCACCGCCTCCCGGATGGTCGCCTTCAGCTTCTCGAAGTCGTCGGCCGTCGGCGGGAGCCTGGTGGCCTCCCCTCCCCAGTCCTGCACCATGCCGGCCAGGACCAGGGAGTTGGACTCGATAATGCGGCCCGGCTCAAGGCTGTGGCTGGGACTCCGGCCGCGGCCCGGCTCAAGGCTGTGGCTGGGACTCCGGCCGCGCCCCGGCTCCAGGCCCGGTCCGGGCGTCACCAGCTCCGTACCGGTGGGGATGATGGCCACCCTGGGCCGGCGCCTCACGGCTACCTCGGTGACGCCGGCCTGGGCCATGGCCCCCAGGTCCGTCGGTCGCAGCAGGTGGCCTTCGGGGAGCAGCAGCTCGGAGGCCACGATGTCCTCGCCCATCAGGCGCACATGCTGCCAGGGAGCCACCGGCTGCATGATCTCGATCAGGCCGTCGCCCAGCTCCTGGATGTTCTCGATCATCACCACCGCGTCGAACCCGGAGGGCATGGCCATGCCGGTGTCCACCCACTGGGCCTGCTCGCCCATCATGAGGCGCACCGGCGTCTTCTCGGAAGCGCCGGTGGTGTCCCCGGCCCGGACCGCCGCGCCGTCCATGGCCGCGGCGTGGTAGTGAGGGGAGGAAATGCGGGCCCACACCGCCCCGGAGGTCACCCGGTGCCGGGCTTCCGGCAGCGGCACCGTCTCACCGGGCGTGCGGGAGGGGCCGCCGGCCCGGCCCAGCGCCGCATGGAAGCGGGACGTGGCCTCGTCCAGCGGAATGTCCTCGAGGTAGACGTGGGGCCGCCCCCGGGCGTGTGCGTGCGAACCCGCGCTTTCAGATGCCATCAAGACTCCCCCAGACCGCCTGTCTCAGAACAGGGTGACTTCCACCCACTCACCGGCCATCATGCCCCCCTTGTCCAGGGGCACCCGGGCCACGCCATCCCCGCGGACCATGGCAAACAGGAAGTTCGACTTTCCGAAGACGGGGTCGGCCAGCAGATCGCCGCCCTTCTCCTCGAGCTTCACCGGCACGTAGTCCTCGCGGCCGGCGGCGGAGGGGATGTTGCGGGCCAGCCTGGCCTTTACGGCCAGCGATTGGGGCAGCCGGCGGCAGCCGCTCAGCCGGTAGATGGCCGGAGTAACGAAGATGCCGAAGGTGACCATGGACGACGCCGGGTTCCCGGGCAGGCCGAACGCCGGCTGGCGGCCCACCGCCGCCAGGATGGTCGGCTTCCCCGGCCGCAGCGACACGCCGTGCACCAGGACGCCGGGCTTCCCCAGGGAGTCGATCACCCTGGAGGTCATGTCGCGCGTGCTGACGGAGCTGCCTCCCGAGAAGACCACGATGTCCGCCGTCTCCAGGGCCTGCCGTGCTGCCGCCTGCAGCGACTCGTAGCTGTCGCGGACTATGTCCAGCACCACGGGGACCGCGCCCGCCTTCGCCGCCAGGGCCGCCAGGGCGAAGGCATTGGTATTCCGGATCTGGCCCGGGCCCGGGTCGGTCTCCGGCGGCACCAGCTCATCGCCGGTGGGGATCAGGGCCACCCTGACCCTGTGGAAGACCGGCACCCGGGTGATGCCGAGCGACAGCAGGCTGCCGATGTCCTGGGGCCGAAGGAGGCTGCCGCGGGACAGGAGGGCCTCCCCCCGGGCCATGTCCTCCCCCACCCGGATCACGTTCTCCCCTTTGGCCACCGGCCGCACCGCCTCGATCATCGCAGCGTCCACGCCTCGCGTGTTCTCCACCATGACCACGGCATCGGCCCCCTCGGGCAGCATGCCGCCGGTGTGGATGAGGGCCGCCTCACCGGGCGAGAGCCTCACGCCGGCGGGCTGGCCCATGGATACCTCGCCCGCCACCTTCAGGTACGCGGGCAGGCCCTCCGTGGCCCCGTGCGTGTCCTCGGCCCGCACCGCGTACCCGTCCATGGAGGAGCGGGCGAAGTGAGGGAGGTCGACCGGAGCGGACGTGTCTTCCGCCAGCACCCGTCCCAGGGACTCCGACGTGGGCACGGTCTCCACCCGGTCTATGGGATGGAGGTGGGGCTCCAGCCTGGACCAGGCCTCGCGCGGGGTGAGCACGGTGAACAGGTCAGCCATCGGATCCAGACCAAGGTTAGCACGGGACGAGAAGCGAAGGCAAACGTTGAGGGCGGCTACAGCTCGCGGAAGAGCGTGTGGGGCAGGTCCTCGGGGAAGGGGACCCGCTCAGCGGTGCTCAGCTGACCCTCGAGGGGCGTGATGGATACCCGGGCGTTCTCCACGGCGTGAATGTCGGTGCCCGCGTCACCGGCCCACCAGGGCTTGCCGATGGCGATCTTGTACTGGTCCCAGCCTCCGTCGCGGCCCATGGTGATGGCCGTGCTGAACCCGCCCCGGCCCACCCGGGTCAGCTCCACACCCTTGATACCGTCGACGGGAAGGTTGGGCACGTTCACGTTCAGCAGGATCGGCCCAGTGCCGTTGCCGTACACCCGGCGGGCCAGCAGCCCCGCGACCCTGGCCGCCGTATCGAAATGGAAGTCCTGCCGGGCCTGGATGGAGACCGCCAGGGACGGTATCCCATGGATGTAGCCCTGCAGCGCCGCCCCCACGGTCCCCGAGAGCAGCACATCGCAACCCATGTTGGCGCCGGTGTTGATGCCGGAGACCACCAGGCCGACGTCCTTCGTCACCTCCAGCCCCAGGATAACGCTGTCCCCGGGAGTCCCGTCCACCGCATAGGCCGGCACCCCGGGAAGCCTCGGCTCGACCTGGGAGAGCCCCACCGAGCGGTGCAGGCTGATGGCGGTGCCCACGCCGCTCTGCTCCCGGGAGGGGGCAAACACCACGATTTCGCCCACCGCGGCCAGCTGCTCCGCCAGGGCCCACAGGCCGGGGGCCTGGATGCCGTCGTCATTCGTGACCAGGATCTTCATACTGACTCTCCAGTTTAGCAGATTCTGAAGGAGCATTCGCGGCACAAGGGACAGGGGCTGGTCCGCGGACCAGCCCCCTCGGGTTTCGTGTCAGCGCCGGCCGTGCCCGGCGG
>CALMBS010000450.1 GCA_937860285.1 uncultured Chloroflexota bacterium | reverse complement strand
TCTCCGGCGTCAGCCAGCCCGACTCCACCATGACGGGGACCTTGGTCATGCCGGCGTTGACCACGTTGATGCGCACGCCCTGCGGGCCGATCTCCTTGGCCAGCCCCATAGCGAAATTCATCACCCCAGCCTTGGCCGCTCCGTAGATGACCTCACCCCCGCCTTCCATGCTGCCGCCACCGATGCGGCCGGCGTCAGACCCCAGGCAGACAATGCTGCCAGACCTTTGCTTCATCATGGTATCCAGCACGGCGCTCACCGAGTTCACCACGCCCCAGAAGGTGACATCAAAGCTCCGGCGCCATTCCTCCGGGCCGGTCGGCGCGAACTTGCCCGTCTTGACCCAGGCGGGTATGGTGACCAGAACATCGACCCGGCCGAACTCGGCCAGGGCCCTCTCCATCATGCCCCGGCAGTCATCCAGCCTGGTGACATCGGCATAGGTGGGGAGGCACCTGGCCCCCAGCTCCTTCACCTGGCCGGCCACCCTGTCGGCCCACGCCCGGTCTATGTCGTTGGCCACCACCACGGCGCCTTCGCGGGCCATCTCCAGGCAGACTCCGGTGCCCATGGCATTGCCGCCGGCCCCGGTGACCACCACCACTCTTCCCTCGAGCTTCAGATCCATCCTGGCCCCCCTTTCGTCCGGGCGCTCTACTTTCTCCATCTTGACATCGATATCGATATCAGCTATGATAACCACTATGAGAGCCGTCGTCAAGTGCCGGGGGCAGGCGGCGCATGGTCCCGGGCGCCGGACCCGCCCCGGCCTCTCGTCCGGAGTGCAGGAACGGAGGTGGTTCCCGAAATGGTAGCCAAGGTGGAAGCGCCGGACACACTGTCCCCCGGCGAGGAATACGAGCTCTGGTCCCTGCTGGGCCAGGTGAACGACGGCATGCTCCGGGCCAGGGACAATGAGCTCAGGCAGTTCGGCATCTCCGCCGTCCAGGTAGCCATACTCCACGCCATCAAGACCCTCGGGCATCCGCCGACGCAGAGCGAGATCGCGCGCTGGGTGGTGCGGAAACCGCATACCGTGGCCGCGGCGCTGGAACGGATGGAGCGGCAGGGCCTGATAACGCAGGTTCGCAGCGCCGGCGGGAGACGAGAGGTGAAGGTGGAGGTGACGCAGAAGGGCGAGGAGGCCTACCGCCGTCAGCACCGGCAGAGACGGGTCATACCCGCCATTCTGAGCAGCCTGACGCCCCGGGAGCGCGATCTGCTCCGCGCCACCCTCAAGAAGCTGCGCGACAGCACCCTGACAGAGCTGGTTCCCAGGCCGCCCTTTCCGTGAGGAGCATCAGCCCGACTGAAGCGGTAGCAGACATCTCAGGCCAGGAGACAGCCGCGCGCAGCGCGCGGAGAAAGGCGGCGAACCGATGGGCGCAACATACGAGAAGAAAGACATGGTGGCCCTCCTCACCATCAACCGCCCCGAGTTCATGAACAGCATCGACCAGCCCACGTTTCGGGAGATGAAGGCCGCCGTGGACGACTTCCGCGATGACAGCAACCTCCGGGTCCTCATCGTGACCGGCGCGGGGGAGAAGGCCTTCAGCACCGGGGCCGACCTGAAGGCGGTCATGTCCGATGTCAACGTGAGCAGCGTCGAGTGGACGCGGTCGCGCTGGTTCGAGGGCGTGTACAAGCCGGTGATAGCGGCCGTGAACGGGTTCTGCTTCGCCGGCGCCATGGAGATCGTCCTGTTCACGGACATCAGGATCGCCTCCGAGAACGCCCTGTTCGGCATGACCGAGGCCAAGTGGGGCGTGTCCCCCTGCGACGGGGCCATCACCCGGCTCACCAGCCAGGTGTCCTGGTGCCATATGATGGAGCTCTTTGCCGTCGCCGACCCCATAACGGCCCAGGATGCCTTCCGCATGGGCCTGGTCAACAAGCTCGTGCCCTTGAAGGACCTGATGCCCACCGCCGAGAAGATCGCCCGGCGCATGGCTGAGAACGCGCCGCTGGCGCTGCGCAACATCAAGGAGGTGGCCCTGCGCTCGCTCAGCATGCCCATGGACCAGTCCTTCGCCCTGGAATGGGCCATGGGGACCAGGATCATGACCACCGAGGATGCCAGGGAAGGGCCGCGGGCCTTTGCCGAGAAGCGAAAGCCGGACTACAAAGGCCGCTAGTCTGCGCCGACTCGGCGGCACCGGATCGGCGGCGCCAGGCTGGCACCGCATCGAAAGGGGTGACTAGAAGTGATTCTGGACAGGTTTTCACTGGCGGGCAAGGTGGCCATCGTTACCGGGGCCGGGAGGGGCATAGGCCAGGGGATCGCCCTGGGATTCGCTGAGGCCGGCGCCGACATCGTGTGCACGGCCCGCACGGCGGACCAGATTGAGGGCACCGCCTCCAGGGTGCGCGAGACCGGAAGAAGGGCCCTGGCCGTGGCCTGCGACGTGCGGGAAGCCAAACAGGTGCAGAGCATGGTGCAGGCGGCGGTGCAGGAGTTCGGGCACATCGATATCCTGGTCAACAACGCCGGTGGCGGCCTTTTCCGCACCGTGATGGGGGCCAGTCAGCGCTCATTCGAATCCGACCTGCGCACCAACCTGGTCAGCGTGTTCCTGTGCATCAAGGCGGTGGCCCCCA
>CALMBS010000449.1 GCA_937860285.1 uncultured Chloroflexota bacterium | reverse complement strand
GCGAAAATGCCACTTCCAGTCGTTCCAGCATTCGTCAGATACTTGCCCGAAGAACCTGGCTCTGTTCTTCAGGACCACACTACCTGGAGGCTCTTCTTCTACGTCTCTCCTGACTGCTGTGCTGTCAGCGGGCTCTTCCTCAGTGCGGATTTCCACGATTGCCGGCGACTTTTTCATCTTGTTTCGATGCACCTCCCTCTATATCGACTGTTGGCCCCGCCACCCGTGAATCGGCTCCCGCCAACAATTCCTCTTTCCGTCGCATATGCACTATATTTGCATTGCCTAAGTTATATTACACAACCATGAACCTGTGTCAAGTACTTTGCCGCTCGTTCTTGTCACAAATTTCCCACCGTTCTTTCTTCAGCGGGGACTCTCGATGATTTCGACCTTCCAGTCGGCGCCGATCCAGGCCCCGATGATGCGCTTCACGGGCAGCCTCCAGGACTCTATGCGCGCGATGCTGCGGCGAAGGTGCTCCTCGTGCTCCTCCCGGGAGACCGGGTTGCCGGCGCAGTCGCCGTGCGACACCATCAGGATGGTGTCCGAGCCGTGCTTGTCCACGGAGATGAGGACCCGGGTCCGGATGGAGTCGACGGCGGCGAAGCTGCTGCCCTCGGCCAGGATGCGGTCCGGCCCGGGCTCGGTGATCATGTCCACGTAGTCAACGGAAAGGTTCTCCTTCATCCAGTTGATGACCGGGAGCTGCACCCGGCCGTCCATGCAGTTGATGGCCGTGGCAAACCGGCCGTGATGACCCGCCTTCTTCTCCATGGGACCTCCTCTACGCAGTCTCACCTTCAATGATGACGAAATGGCGATTCCATTTCAACCGGGGAATGAAGAAGGCCCGTGTCTCCACGGGCCTTCCCTTGAACTGCGTTGGATTCTCTGAGCCGGAACCGGCTACTTCTTGGCCGCTTCCACCTGAGCGGGGGGCGCCTTCACCGGCTTCATGAAGAAGGCCGCCATCAGGAAGCCCAGCACCGCGAGGATGGCCACCGGGATGAACATATCGAAGGTCGAGCCCTTGAAGATGTCCTTCGAGTAGGCCGCCACAAAGGTGGCGATGATGCCGCCGATGCCGTAGGCCAGGAAGACGATGCCGTAGTTGCGGGAGGAGAACTTGGCCCCGAAGTACTGCGCCGTGGCCGTGGGGGCGATGGCCAGCCAGCCGCCCAGGCCGGCGTAGAAGGCGGCGAAGCAGACGAAGTACAGTGCCTTGTTCAGGGTGCTCGGGTCGTCGCCGCCCTTGCCGACCACGATCATGCCAGCCGCGGCCGCCGCGATGAGCACGAAGGTGATCATGGCCGCCACTCTCGGCCCCAGCTTGTCTGTGACCCAGCCCAGGACCGGCCGGCCCCCGGCGTTGAACGGGGCCAGGATGAACTGCACGATGGTGGCCGTGCCCAGTCCGGTGGCGCCTATCCCTATCAGGACCTTGGGGTCGCCCATGATCTTGGCGTAGACGCCGATGGCCATGAGCCCCGCCAGCGACCCGATGGCAAAGCAGGCGAAGAGGAACCAGAAGGTTGGGGTCTTAATGATCTCGTTGCGGTTGTAGTTGACAGCGCTGGTGGCCGCCGCGCCGGTGGCCGCCTTGGGCTTCCAGCCCGCCGGGGTCCAGCCGGCCTCCGGGAAGCGCATCAGGAGGAAGCACGCGATGAGGATAACCAGGAAGGCTATGCCCATGTAGAGGAGCGCGTCGGAGACGTGAGTCGTTCCGGCAATCACCTTGCCGGCTTCGTCTACCTCGGCCCTCATGTCGATGAGCTTCTGTCCGATGTAGGTGCTGACGAACGGCGAGCCGCCGAACCCGGCTACGGTCAGGCCCGTGGCCAGGCCCTTCTTGTCGGGGAACCAGCGGGTGGCCACCTGGATGGGGGCGATGTAGCACAGGCCCACGCCGATGCCGCCGATGACGCCGTAGGTGACCACGAAAAGGGGCACATTGGCCGAATCCATGCCGGCCACCAGGGAAGCCAGTATCCATCCCGCGGCGACGATGATGCCGCCGATGACGCCTTGCTTCTTGGGTCCCAGCTTCTCCAGGATCTGCCCGGCGAATGGAAAGATGGCGGCGAAGAACAGCAGGAAGACACCGAACGGAATCTGGAACTTGAACATGCCGAGAGATTCGCTGGTGTTAATGCCCCACTCCGCCATGAGTGCCTTGCCGAAGATGCTGTAAGCGTAGACGCTGCCCAGGCAGATGTTGATGATGAATCCCAGGACGATGAGGAGCCATCGGCCGCTCTCTGCCGGCATGCCGAAGAGCTTTTTCCCTTCTGCCATGTATCACACCCTCCTTCTTGCAGAGCCCGTCCCGGCCACAAAAAAAGCTGGCGACCAAGCCCAGCCCCGCTGCTACCGAGCGAACCCTGATTCAGTTACCACTGCTTTGTTGCGGGGTGTGGGGCCCTCGCGGATCCCCACACCCCGAATGCACCTTGTCCCTTGGCTATGCGAACTTGAGGTCTGCCGCCCTCGGCAGCTTCTTGCGGCCCTCGACCAGGGTGTTGACCACGCCCGGGTCAGCCAGCGTGCTGGTGTCGCCCAGGTTGTCGGTCTCGTCCTTGGCGATGAGCTTCAGGATGCGGCGCATGATCTTGCCGCTGCGGGTCTTGGGAAGCCCCTCGGCGAACTGAATGATGTCCGGGGTAGCTATGGGGCCGATTTCCTTGCGGACATGGGTCGTGAGCTCCTTCTTGAGCTCGTCGGACGGGGTCTTGCCGGTCTTCAGGGTGACGTAGGCAAAGATGCCGTCGCCCTTGACCTCGTGGGGATAGCCCACCACGGCCGCCTCGGCGACCGCCGGGTGCGATACCAGGGCGCTCTCCACCTCGGCCGTGCCCAGGCGGTGACCGGAGACGTTGATGACGTCGTCAACGCGGCCCATGAGCCAGTAGTAGCCGTCCTCGTCCTTGCGGGCGCCGTCGCCGGTCAGGTAGTAGCCGGGGAAGCGGCTGAAGTAGGTGTCCTTGAACCTCTCGTGGCCGCCCTTGCCGTACACGCCCCTCATCATGCCGGGCCAGGGCTCGCAGATGAGCAGCATGCCGCCCTCGTTGAC
>CALMBS010000448.1 GCA_937860285.1 uncultured Chloroflexota bacterium | reverse complement strand
ACATGGCCAGGCCGGTCGCACCGAGTGCGATGACGAGCAAAAGGGTTACGGACACGGCGGGGCTCACGTGGCCGGCGGCCCCCACCGGGTACCACAGGGATCTGTTGCCCAGGGAGCCCGCGTCGCCCGGCACAGCGACGACCGTGTTCGATCCGAACCAACCGCTGACGTACTGCGGCACCAGATCCGCCCCGCTGGCCCCCTTCTGGAAGAGCAGGTAACTGTTCTGGAGGTGGTAGGAGGGGTCAATCCAGTTGAGGTGGCAGTCCAGGTATGTACCACCTGCTTCGGGCAGGGTGTGTCGGATCAGAGGCCCCATCAGAAAGCAGAAGGTGATCAGGCAGGACATGATCACCATGATGGCCACCAGGTTCCTGGTCAGGACGGACAGGGCCAGCGCGATGGCTCCGAAGAAGGCCACCACCAGGAACGAGTACATGACGATCCAGGGGATGGTCTTGAGGAGGGCCAGCAGGGCGTCGTCCTCCAGGCCGAGGGCAAAACGGAACAGCAGCGCCACCAGGGTCAGAAGCAGGGCTTCCAGCAGCACCGTCCTGACTATCAGGGCGGCGAGCTTGCCCAGGACGATCTGGCGCCGGCTGACCGGCTTGCTCGAGAGCAGCAGCAGGGTGCCGTCGCTCTCTTCCCTGGCCACGAACGATGCGGCATTGGCGGCCGCCAGGAAGGCCAGGAAGAAGCCCGCCGTCCAGAGGAAGGACACGGCCAGGAAGTGGTTGGTGACGTTGTCGATGGCCGCCTGGTGCGTCTGGTTCTCCGTGTGAAGCATGAAGCAGGTGGGGACGACCGCCGTCAGCGCGACCAGAGGAATGGCGAAGAGCAACAGGGTCTTCCACCCTGTCAGGTCGGTGAAGGTCTTCCAGAAGACGGACCGGAACCCCATGCTACCTCTCCTTTCCCATGGTCCGCAGGTAGATGTCCTGCAGGCTCGCCTGCTCGCGGCCGAAGTGCTCGATCAGCACATCCGATCGCACGACGGCATCGATGACCCGCTTCTGCAATGCGGCCAGATCGCTGCTCCTCAGGTGGATGAAGCCCTTCTCGTCCAGGTGAATACCCTGAATACAGGGCTCCCCTTGCAGCGCGGCCAGGATAGCCTCGTTGTTGGTGGTCTTGAGGAGGTAGCGGTCCAGGGTTACCTCCTGCTCCAGGGTCTCCACGCTGTCCTCGGCCACCGTCCGGCCCTTCTCGATGAGGGTGACGGCATCGACCAGTTGCTCCAGCTCCGGCAGAATGTGGCTGCTGATGAAGATGGTCAGCGACTGCTCCCGGCGGAGCTGCAGCAGTTTCTCCATCAGGGACATCCGGCCGTCAGGGTCCAGGTTGGCCGTGGGCTCGTCCAAAATCAGAAGCTGGGGCTGGTGGGCCATGGCCTGGGCCAGGCTCAGCCTCTGCTTCATGCCGGCGCTGAAACCTCCCACCCTGGCGTTGTAGAACCGTCCCAGGTCCAGCCAGACCAGGAGCTCCTTCGTCCTCTTCTCGGCCGCAGCCTGGCCCATGCCGCTCAGCCTGGACATGTAGACCAGGTAGTCCCAGGCCGTCATGTCCCAGTAGAAAGAGGGCCGCTCGGGGGAGTAGCCAAGGGACCTTCTGGCTTCGACGGAGCCCGCGGGGTGACCATTGACGAACGCCTCACCTGCGGTGCCCCGGATGGAGCCGATGAGCATCTTCATGGTAGTGGTCTTGCCCGCCCCGTTGGGACCGACGAAGCCATGGATGCGGCCCTTCCTGACTCTCAGGTCCAGCCCGTTCACGGCCACCAGGTCGCCAAAGGCCTTGGTCAGGCCCCTGGTCTCGATCATCAGGTCGTTATCCATTCCTCAAGTCCTCTTGGGCCCGCCGGTTGCGGAGCACCCTGGCGCACCTGGCATAGCAGTAGGCCAGAAGCAGGATGGCGAAACTGAAGATGCCGATGATGCTGGCCAGCGGCCACTGTCGCACCCTGAGCGTGGTCGTGGCGTAGGAGACCTTCCCGTACTCGTCGATAGACCGGACCACTATCTCGTGCTCGCCTGATGCCAGCGCCAGCCTGATGCTGGTGCCCAGGCCCGCTCCGGTCCTGACCCCATCCACAAAGACGTCGGCGAAGTCCGATCCGGCGGCCCCCTCCCAGGCGAGCGTGGCAGGGGAGTTGACCGTGCTCGCCTGTACTGGAGAAGTGATTCGGAGGCCCCCATCCGTCCCAACCAGGTAGAGGCCCGCAGAGGCTGCGACGACCAAGGAGTCAGCCTCCCCGGTCTCAAAGAACTCGGAGTCTGGGAATGGGAAGAGGGCCATGAGAACACCGTTATCCAGGTCGATGAGTGCTGTGTACCGTCCGGATGAGCTTCTGCCAACGGAATGGTACATGGGGACGGCCAACCCCCGTACGCCGTCTCCGCTGAGGTTGCCGATCGGGTATAGCATTCCGCCAGGCCCGGGCCCCTCCGACAGACCCGCTGTCCGGCCATACAGCAGTGTCTTCTCTTCCAGGGGCGGGATGGCGATCTGCCGGACCAGGGAATCCTCGGCAATGTCATAGACTGAGATGCGCACCCTGCCGAACCCCAGTGCTTCGCTCATGGCCAGGTCGGCAATGCCATCGCCGGTGACATCTCCGATCGCCGCCGCAGACATCTCCATTGTCCCCAGCGACGATTCGCCCTCATACCGGAAGGTCCACAGGCTGCTGCCGTCCCGGCCCGAGTAGACCTCCACCCTGGGCTTCTCGGAACCCCCCTGCTTCCGGTCCCAGCAGACCAGGGAATCGAGCACTGCGTCGCCATCGAAATCGGCGCATGCCAGGTCGAAGGCGGCCTCCCGGTCCAGATCCAGCCGGAGCACGGCCCTGCCGCTGGAGGGCGATACCACCAGCAGCGCATTGTCCTTCCTGGCGCCTGTATCCACGAATGCCTGCCGGTCATACTCGAAGCAGGCGATCTCACGAACGCCGTCCCCGTCGGTATCCAGAGTCGTTTCCAGGAACTCAAGAGTCCTGTTGTCGCTGGCTGCAATGGACCGACTGACCGCGAAGCCCAGCGGGCTGGCCCCATCGCTACTCAGCACCGCGATGTTGTCGGAGAAGACCAGGGCCAGGTCAGTGACATTGTCGCCGTTGAGGTCGCCCACGGCCCGCACCATTCCGGACTCAACGCTGCCCCAGTCGGCCCAGGCAGTGCTCCAGACCTCGGACCCGCTGGCAGCGGCTATCTCAACCCCGTCCTCCGTGCCGGTCAGGACGGCGTCGCTTGAGCCGACCCTCATCGTCTCCACGTGGGCAATGTCGCTCTGAGACTCAAACCGGGCCAATGATCCGTTCGCTCCGCTGAACAGGAAGACCTCGTTTCCTTGACTGGCCAGTATGTCCGGAACGCCATCGCCGGTGAGATCCGGGCTTACCTGCGGGCGTTTCAGGCCGCCCAGCGTAATGAAGTCCGGGCAGGGCACTTCATGGCGCCAGGCCTCCCGGTGAGTGGCCCCATCGACTACGCTCAGGATCCTGACACCTGCAGCCCCATCGGCCGGCTGTGGAGACTGGCCCACCAGCAGCAGGTCCGGCGCGCTGTCGCCGGTGAACTGCGCCTGTTGGACGCCGATCTTTGACAGCCTGGGGTAGCACCATTGCCCGGCGCCGGATGCGGAGACCACGGCGAGGTCGCTGCCGCTGGAAACCACCAGGTAGCTGTCCGGCGTGAACTGCCTGGCGGAGACTGCTTCTCCGTCCAGCGTGGAGACACTCAGACTGCCCAGGGAATTGCCGTCCTTCAGCTTGAGCAGCCGCACTACGGAGTCCTTCTGGGGCTCCAGGATCACCGCCTGGCCCTGGTAGATGGACGTTTCCACCCCTGCGCCTTTGCGGGCATAGACGGTTCTCTGCCACAACTCGTCACCGTTGCCGCCGTCGAGCATTGTGGCCGGCACCTGAGCCAGCGAACCGGTTGGGCCGGATACGTCGGTGTGGTCGGTCACCAGCACCTCGGGCTCGCCGTCGCCGGTGACATCGGGGGTCACTGTCACGGACAGAGAGGCCGGAAGGTTCTGTTGAGACACGAGGGATCGCTGCCACTTGCAGCCCCTGTCTCTCAGGTCCAGCAGCCGCACTTTGCCGTCGCCCGCCGCTACAATGACCTGACCACCATCCCGGTCGTAGGTGGCCACATCAGTTACCTCGGTCTGCTGCGGTTCTCCGCTCTCAGGCTGATACTCTTGGGCGGTCTTGCTCGACCATTCAACCCCACCTGTCCTCCCACTGATAAGGTGAACCATCCCCTCCTTGTCACCCACCACCACTTCATCGACTCCGTCCGCATCCAGGTCGGAGACAAGGGACATGCCCTGCAGGGTGTCTCGCGCCGCGAACCTCCACAATCGGCGTCCGTCGCGGGCGTCGATGCCGAATACGCAGCAGCCTGTGCCTACGGCCACGATCTGGGAATCCGGGGCGGTCAGCAGTCCCAAGTCTGATGTGGGCAGCTGCAGATCGTTCCAGCCGATGTCCTGTGCATAGACCGGCTGCCTCGTGTCGCGCTGCCACATTCGCTCCCAGGTGGCCCCGTTGTAGCACTGTATTGAGGGAGTGTCAGCGTACTCCAGGGAGAACATGACTTCTCGCACGCTGTCGCCATCGATATCATCGAGCAGTGCGATAAGGGACACTCCGAAAGGCGTGTAGACGTAGTGCTGCAGAGCGCCCTCCGACACAGCGTACAGGCCGTCCGAGGTGCCCACGAAGACCACGCTCGGTCCGTCTTCGGTCAGTTGGCCGACAACCACGTCGCTGGTTATGGTGCCGCTCAAGCCCAGTCTCT
>CALMBS010000447.1 GCA_937860285.1 uncultured Chloroflexota bacterium | reverse complement strand
ACACCGTGTAGGAGCAGGTGACATCTGCCGCCAGAAGGGGGGCATCGGCCCCCGGGAGCCGCTGAAGCTCTACCGGTTCCAGGTCCGGAGATACTCGGCGCTCTGAGCCTCGGCGCTCCATCCGGGCTTCAGCCTGCCCCCCCCCGCTGAGGCCTCAGCTCTCTGACCCTTCGCGGCGGCGTTTGCGCCAGGTCCATAGGAAGTTGACGCCGAAGTTCCACACCATCCCCACCACGATGGCGATGGCGTAGGCCAGCAGGTACTGGACGTCCGACAGCTCCTTCAGCGGCCAGTAGGTAGCCATCCGGTAGGCCAGCGGCGGCAGGCTCACCAGGGCGTACTTGCCGAACCGCGTCAGGGTGGAGCGCGCCGTGTCCTCGCGCCGGTCCCGGAAGGTCCACCGGTCGTTCAGCGTGAAGTTCCAGACCGTGGCGGCGGCATAGGCCGGGAGGATGGCCACCAGGTCGCGAACGTGAGCCCGGCTGGTCAGGGCCCAGAAGATGGGCATGTCCACCAGGACGCCGCTGGCTCCCACCACAGCAAACCGGATGAACCGCCCTATGCCGGTGGGGCTGGTGACCAGGGACAGAAGCCGTGCCGGGCGGCTGGCCTGCTTCGCGCCGGGGTCGGGACTCTCCTCGCCCACAAGACGCTAATGGTAGTCAGGCGCACATCACTTGTCAAAGACAGCGCCGGGGGCCGACCACTCGACAGCCGCTTGACAACGGCGCTATAATTATTATGAGCATACGTGCAAAATAGCCTCATTTCGCACAGAAGACCATAAAGAGGAAGTGGCACTTTGGGAAGACGGCATCTCTGGCGCAGAGTCAGCTGCATCCCGCCGGTGACCGAGTTCAGGCCCGTCGAGATACGGCCCGGGGAGCTCGAGGAGGTCCGGCTGCTGGTGGAAGAGGCCGAGGCCATCCGCCTCAGCGACCTTGAAGGGCTGGAGCAGGAGGAAGGCGCCCGGAGAATGAACGTCTCCCGGAGCACCTTCTCACGCATCCTGGATTCCGCCCGTCACAAGACCGCTGACGCCCTCCTGAACGGCAAAGGGATACGCATTGAGGGAGGCAACTACGAGATGGCCGCGCGCCGTTTCAGATGCGTGAGCGGGCACGAATGGGAGGTGCCCTTCGAGCGGCTTGTGGCCGGCCCGCCGGAGGTCTGCCCCAGGTGCGCTACTCCCAGCGTCATGCCCCTCTTTCCGCCGGGCATGGGGCGGGGCGGATGGCGCCACGGCAGAGGCCCGCATCACTGAAGGAGCAACGATACGGCATGAAGATACTTGATGACATCCTTGCAGGGTTGAACGTTGAGGAGAGCGTCAGGGACGTCCGCCAGGGCCTCTTCCACACCGCCGTGCTCACCCGCAACTGCGGCCTGGCGGCTACGCTGCCGCGCGACAGCCTGCGGCAGGAGCCGCCGCTGGTGAGGGAGGCAGGGTCCCTGCTCATGAAGAGCACCCTGGAGCTGGCCCGGATGTGCCACTCGCAGAGAATACCCGAGGCCGCCATCGGCATGGCCACCATCAACTCCCTGCTGGATGTTGACGAGGCAAGATGCCAGGAGATCAACGCCCGGGAGCTGATAATCGAGAAGGGCAGGGGCAAGGCCGTCGCCATTGTGGGCCATTTTCCGTTTGTGCCCCAGCTGCTCCGGGAGGTCAAGGACCTGTGGGTGATAGAGAAGAACCCGCAGGAAGGAGACCTGCTCGAAGGGGGTAGCGAGACCTTCGTGCCTCTGGCCGAAGTGGTGGCCATTACGGGGACGGCGTTCACCAACCACACGATCGAGAGGCTCCTGGCATTGTGCAGCCCCGGGGCTTTCGTGGTCGTACTGGGGGACACGTCCCCCCTGTCGCCGGTTCTGTTCGACCACGGGGTGGACGCCATATCGGGCACAGTGGTAGCCGACCCGGACCTGGCGATGCGCTGCGTCAGCCAGGGGGCCAACTACCGCCAGATCAAGGGGCTCCGGCAGTTGACCATGACGAAACAGGCCTGGGGGAAACGGGCCCAGGAAGTGCGGCCGGCAGCTCGCACGCAGTGAGGAGAGGAGGCAGGCGATGTACTGTGGGTACGAATTTGGGAGAGGCAGAGGTCCCGGGAGGGGGCTCGGCCCGGGCCGGGGCATGGGCCTCGGCTTTCGCGGGGCTTCCCCACCCTGGCCATACGTCGGAAGAGGCAGGGGCGGCCTGCCAAGATGCCGGCACTTCTTCGGCGGCGCCGCGCACCACGGCCTTTGGCACGGCGCCCCTTTCTATTGGCCAGCCACCGCCACCCCGGGATACGCACCCTATCCGGCCGGAACCAGTGAAGACGAGGTCAGCTACCTCAGGGAACAGGCCGATGCCACTAAGGCGGACCTGGAGGGAATCGAGACCAGGATACGTGAACTGGAGGCCAGGTAGAGCTGGACACGCGGGCAGATGATAGAGTGAGGAGGTGCCAGCATGCCTCGCTGTGACGGGACAGGCCCCCGCGGCCAGGGCCCAATGACAGGTTGGGGAAACGGCTACTGCGCTGTAAGGATATCGAGTCCGCAGCAGGAGATCGATTACCTCAGAAGGCAGACCATGGCGCTGAGAAGGCAACTCAGCATCATCAGAATCAGGCTGGAGGAGCTGAGCACAGAGAAGGAGGAGCATCATGCCAGGGTTTGATGGGACTGGACCGAGAGGAATGGGACCGATGACCGGGGGAGGCCGGGGATACTGCAATCCCCGGGGATTCAGGGCCGGACGGGCCCCATACGGCGGACGGGGACGGGGAGGATATGGTTACGGCTATGCCGGCCACACCTCCGGCCCCGATTTCGTCAGTCGTGATGAGGAGATCGACTACCTCAGAAGCGAGGCGGAGGCCCTCAAGAGGACTCTGGACAGCCTCGAAGCCAGGATCAGAGGCCTGGCGGACAAAGAGAAGTAGCGACGTTGGGGCAGGAAGAAGCCTGCCAGTGGAGCGTGGGACATGGATGAACTGATCAAGGAGTTCATGGACCAGAAGAGGTTCGCCGTGGTGGGCGCCACCGACAATGCGGAGAAGTACGGGAACAGGATCGTGAAGAATCTCAGAGACCGGGGGTACGAGGTGTATCCGGTCAACCCCAAGCTCGAACAGGTGGAAGGCCTGAAGTGCTATCCCAGCATCGCTGCCCTGCCGGTCGCCGTGGACGTCGTGGACTTCGTGGTGCCGCCGGCGGCCACCGAGCAGACCCTGCCCCAGTGCGCGGACATGGGGCTGCGCAGAATCTGGCTGCAGCCCGGGTCAGAGAGCGAGCAGGCCATCGCCTTCTGCCGGAACCATCAGCTTAAGGTGGTCCACAGCGTGTGCGTGATGCTGAGCTGAGGACCCGCATGGATGGAGCCCTGACTACGCCGGCATGCGGCAGAGCCGGGAAACACCTGGCGGGTGCAAGCCGCACCCGGGGGGTCCTGCCCCCTTTCAAGGACCTGGCGTCAGAGTACGACCGATGGTTCGATGGCGATGGGCACAGCGTGTTTCTGACCGAGCTGAGGGCGTTGGCCGAGGTGTCGGCGCACGCGCCGAAGCCATGGCTTGAGATAGGCGTCGGCAGCGGCCGTTTCGCCCACGCGCTGGGCATCGAAGCCGGCGTGGACCCTTCGGCAAAGATGGTTGAGATGGCCAGGACCCGGGGCGTGAATGCCTTTGTCGGCCGCGGGGAGCAAAGGCTCTTCGACGAAGAGTCCTTTGGCACGGTCTTCCTGATAACCACGCTCTGTTTTCTGAGCTCGCCTCGAAGCGTTCTGAAGGAGGCCCGCCGCGTGCTGGCGCCGGACGGCAAGATCGTGCTGGGGCTGCTTCTGAGAGAAGGTCCCTGGGGCCAGCTCTACGAGCGGAAGAGGGAGAGGGGGCATCGTTTCTACCGCTATGCCAGCTTCTACAGCTTCGACGAGGTGTCCGATCTCCTGGCGCAGGCAGGGTTCGTGATGGAGAGGGTGGTTTCAGCTTTGTTCGAGCCACCTGGCCGGTCAAAGCACGTGGAAGAGCCTCGCGAGG
This sequence comes from uncultured Chloroflexota bacterium, assembly GCA_937860285.1. GTDB lineage: Bacteria > Chloroflexota > Dehalococcoidia > UBA2247 > RBG-13-53-26 > JAFGCL01. The sequence continues at coordinate 7,043 of CALMBS010000447.1, read as the reverse complement.
GCTATCACTCTGACGCCGGTTTCACCGTGGTCCTGGCCGGCGGGCAGCCGGTGCGCCGGAGGCGAGTTAGAGAGGTGATGTGATGGCAGTCCTGCGGATATGTCGCCTGCCGCAAGACCGCGTCTTGAGACAGAAAGCCAGGAAGGTGCGGGTGATTGACGCCTCGATCGCCCGCCTGATAGACAACATGATAGAGACGATGCAGCAGGCCGGGGGTGTCGGTCTGGCGGCTCCCCAGGTGGGGGTGTCGCTGCGTGTTATCGTGCTGCAGATGCCGGGAGAGGAGCCCTTCGCTCTCGTCAACCCGCAGATAGTCCAACGAACCGGCGAGCAGGACGTGACAGAGGGCTGTCTCAGCGTGCCCGGCTACTGGGGGCAGCTGAAACGGCCGGCCGGAGTTGTGGTCAAGGCCCTGGACCGCTCCGGGAAGCCCACCAGGATCAAGGCCGACGGCCTGCTGGCGGAAGCCCTGGAGCATGAGATCGACCACCTCAACGGCACGCTGTACATCGATCACTTGGAAAGCCCGGAGAAGCTCCACGAGGCCGGCCCCCCGACACCCGGGCGCCAGGCCATATGATGCGGCGGGCCAGGGCCAGAGGCCCATACACCGGCTCGAAGAACCCCCTCTCCCGAAGATGCGGGTCAGCATAGCAGTCCCTTTCATCCATTACCGGGCCGGCGGCCACTCCCTCCGCCTGCAGCAGATGCATGACGTCGCAGTCCTCACGCTCCCTGGTCCACTCCGAGATGGAGGCATCCAGCTCGTCCTGGTTCTGCCATCGGCCGGGGGCGCTGGCAAACCTCCCGGCAACCGCCCAGGGCGGATGGCCCATGGCCCGGCACAGACCCTGCCACTCGTCGTCAGTGAACACCGTAATGGCCACCCAGCGGTCTTCGCCTCGGCAAGGATACACACTGCAGGGCGCCGCCGGCCGATGGCGGGATATCGGGAGCTTGTGGCCCGGCCCTCGTGTAGAATGTAGTGCAGACAGGGGCAGCGGCCGCTGGCCCGAAAGGAGAGAAAGCCGGTCAGTCCGATGGAAGACAGCAGCGAACTCTCCGTGAACCTGGGGCAAATGCTGAACTGGCCGCAGCCGCTCACCGATGAGACCAGGGCCAGGCTGAAAGGGATCCTGGTCTCGCGGCTCGACAAGATGGCGGGGCTGGACGACGATCCGAGCGCCGTCATCCCCGCCGGGGTCCACCGGTCCACCAGCCCGCCCCGGCCACCGCATGCCGCGCGGCTGGCCAAGCTCTACCTGGAGCCCACCAATCAGTGCAATCTGCGGTGCCGCACCTGTGTGCGCAACGTGTGGCAGGAGCCCATGGGGATGATGCCCGACGCTGTCTTCGACCGGGTGATCGAGGGACTGCGGGTCTTCTCGCCTCCGCCGACAGTCTTCTTCGGCGGCTTCGGCGAACCCCTCTTCCACCCCGGGATCATCGCCATGGTGAGGCGGGCCAAAGAGATTGGGGCCCGGACTGAGCTGATAACCAATGGGACGCTGCTCACACCGGAGGTCTCATCGGAGCTGCTCGCCGCCGGGCTTGATCTGCTCTGGGTGTCGCTGGACGGCTCCACCCCCGAGAGCTACTCCGACATACGCCTCGGCGCGGAGCTGCCCCTGGTGATTGAGAACATCGGGCGGTTCGCTGAGATTCGAAGTGGGCGCGGCGAGGCAGACAAGAGCAGTCCGGACGCCGGATACGATGCCGGGCTCGGCATCGAGTTCGTGGCCATGAGACGCAACATCAGCGATCTGCCGGAGGTACTGGTCCTGGCCCACCGCCTCGGCGCCGACCATTTCATGATGACCCACCTCCTGCCCTACACCCAGGACATGATCGGCCAGGTGATCTACTCCCGCGGTCTGCGGGACAACGGCTACCCGCAGCCGATCCTTCCAGCATTCGCCAAAGGCGACCCGGCCGGGACGGCCCTCACCGCTGCGCTGAGCGACATGGAGGTGACCATCGCGGGCAACAACAGGCAGACCCCTCTCAACCACTGCCCCTTCATTGAATCGGAGTCCGGGGCCATACGATGGGATGGCGGTCTGAGCCCCTGTCCGCCGCTGCTGCACAGTCACGTGAGCTACCCTGTGGAGAGAGAACGCCTGTCCCGCGCGTGGACCATAGGCAAAGTGACGGACCATGACCTGACCGACCTCTGGCACAGGCCGGAGCACATCGCCTTCCGGCGGCGGATACTGACCTTCGATTTCCCTCCCTGCACGGTATGCGGCGGCTGCCACATGTCGGAGAGTAACGAGGAGGACTGCCTGGGCAATCCCTTCCCCACTTGCGGCAACTGCTGGTGGGCCGAAGGCGCAGTGCGGTGTCCATAGGCCCCGCCAGGGGCAGCAGTGCACCGGGCCCATCACGACCGACGACGCTCCGGCCAGAAACACGAAATGTGTGACTCCGGTCACTTGACAGTCATCCTGACGCCAGCCTATTATGATTATGAGCGTATGCTCAGAATGCGCCGCTGGCGGCGGCGCCTGGAGGAACCGAGGTGCGAGGCAGGCCCCAGAGATGCCGGCGAGTGTCTTTCGTCCCTGAAGCCACGTTCTTCAAGCCGGCGGGAGTACCCATGCGGATGCTGGAGGAGGTCACTCTCTCCCTGGATGAGGCTGAGGCTGTCCGCCTGAAGGACCTCGAGGGGCTGGAGCAGGAAGATGGGGCGGACAGAATGGGCATTTCCCGCCCCACCTTCCAGCGCATACTGGCGTCCGCGAGGCAGAAGATAGCCGATGCCATTCTCAACGGAAAGGCGATAAGGATAGAAGGCGGCAACTTCGAGCTGGCGACGCGGCGTTTCAGGTGCACGGAGGACGGCCACGAATGGGAGCTGCCGGCTGAGGACCTGGCAACTGGAGCCCCACTATGCCCTCGCTGTCACAGCCCCAGGGCTCTGCCGATCCGTCCCGGCGCTTTCGGCAGAGGTTGCGGCCGGGGAAGGCAGCGGGGTGAGTGGTGCCCCCGGCCGGCATTGGAAGGCGAGCCCCCGGTTGATGCCGGTCCGGAGACGGGCCGAGACGCCGACAGGCAGACCCAAGAGACGAACACAAGTCGTGCAGCCAGACACGCAGGTTCCTCAGGGCCCTTGCCCAAGACAGACAGGAGAGGAGGTACTATGAAAGTAGCCATCTCAGCAACAGGAACTGACCTCACAGCCCAGGTCGATCCCCGGTTTGGCCGCAGCCAGCATTTCATCATCTTCGACCCGGAGACTTCACTGCATGAAGCCGTGGATAACGCCAGCGCTGCGGCCGGCGGCGGGGCGGGGATCGCCACGGCCCAGATGATCGTGGACAAGGGCGTCCGCGCCGTGCTGACGGGGGACTGCGGGCCAAACGCCTACCAGGTGCTCTCCGCGGCCGGAGTCCAGGTGATCACCAACGTCAGCGGCACAATAAGAGAAGCCATGGAAGCATACAAGGCCGGGCTGCTGCTGGCTTCCTCCAAGCCCTCGGTGGACGCGCATCATGGCCTGCAGAAGGGCGGGGGGACCTAGCTCGGCCGGGGAGGGCGCCTTCTGTATGGCGTCTGGCCCACAGCAGCGTTGAACAATTTGCGGGAGGTGTGACGATGCCAGCGAGAGACGGAAGCGGGCCCCCTGGCGGGGGCGGCCCCGGTACAGGTAGAGGAGGTCGCGGTGGGGGAGGCGGCCGCGGCCGCATGGGAGGAACCAGGGCGGGCGCCGGCCCGGGCGGGAACTGCGTGTGCCCCAACTGCGGGGCCAGGGCACCCCACCGGGTTGGGTCACCCTGCGCCACCATCAGCTGCCCGAAATGCGGCAGAGCTATGGTTAGAGAATAGGATGGTCCTGTCGGTTGCCAGCGGCAAGGGCGGCACAGGAAAGACGCTCGTCGCCACCAACCTGGCCCTGTCCTTGAAGGACAGGTTCAGGGTGCAGTTGCTCGACTGCGATGTCGAGGAGCCGAACGCGCACATCTTCCTGAAGCCCGAGGTAACCGGGAGAGCAGCCGTCTGCATTCCGGTACCCGTGGTGGACGAGGAGAAATGCACCCACTGCCGCCTCTGCGCCGAGGTCTGCGCCTACCGGGCCATCGCCGTGCTGACGAACAGGGTCCTGGTCTTTCCCCAGCTCTGCCATGGCTGCGGCGCCTGCGCTTACCTGTGTCCCGAGCATGCCATAGCCGAGCAGGGGAAGGAGATAGGCGTGGTGGAGTGGGGGCACTCGGACGGGGTGGACTTCGTCCACGGTCGGCTCTCCGTGGGCGAGGCCATGGCCCCGCCGGTGATCCGGATGGTGAAGCAGCGCATCGACCCGGACAAGGTGGCCATCATAGACGTGTCGCCCGGGACATCCTGCCCCGTGGTGGAATCCCTGAGGGGCAGTGACTTCTGCCTGCTGGTGACGGAGCCCACGCCTTTTGGCCTGAACGACCTGGTCCTGGCGGTGGAGGTGGCCAGGAAGCTCTCCATACCCTGCGGCGTGGTGGTCAATCGCGCCGGGGTAGGCGACGGCAAGGTGGAGGAGTACTGCGCCAGGGAGAGCATCCCGATTCTGCTCACCATCCCGCTGGACACCCGCATCGCCGGGCTCTACTCCAGGGGCCAGCCCCTGGTGGAGGGCATGCCCGAGTGGCGCCCTCGCTTTCTGGACATGTTCGATGCGATCCTTGACCGGTCGGGGGTTCGGGTGAAGCCCGCGACAAGGAGCGGACAGGCCTGATGAAAGAGCTGGTGGTTCTCAGCGGCAAAGGAGGGACAGGCAAGACCAGCCTTGTCGGCTGTTTTGCCGCTCTGGCCCGCAGCAAGGTCCTGGCTGACTGCGACGTCGACGCCGCGGACCTGCATCTCCTCCTGCGGCCGTCGGTCAGAGACAAGACGGAGTTCTGGAGCGGCCACGCTGCCTCCATAGACCGGGAGGCCTGCACTCGGTGCGGCCTGTGCGAGAGCGTCTGCCGCTTCGACGCAGTGAAGGATTTCACCGTGGACCCCCTGGCCTGCGAGGGCTGCGGCTTCTGCGTTCGCGTCTGCCCGGAGCGCTGCATAGTCATGAAGGAGAGGATGGCCGGGCACTGGTTTGTCTCCGACACGCGCCACGGCCCGCTGGTGCATGCTCAACTGGGAATTGCGGAGGAGAACTCCGGGAAGCTGGTCACCGTGGTGCGCAACCAGGCCCGAGTGATCGCCAAGAAGGAGAACCTGGCGCACATCATCATCGATGGGCCTCCCGGCATCGGCTGTCCGGTGATCTCATCACTGTCCGGGGTCAACCTGGCCCTCCTGGTTACCGAGCCAACCCTTTCGGGCATGCATGATCTCGACCGGGTCCTCGACCTTTGCCGGCATTTCGATGTTCCGGCAATGGTCTGCATCAACAAGTACAATGTAAATGAGGAGAACAGCCGCCGGATCGTGGAGCAGTGCGGCGCCAGGGGCATAGAGATCGCGGCGCAGATTCCATTCGACAAGTCAATAATCGAGGCGCTGGTCAGGGGACTGGCTGTGGTGGAGTACTCCCCGAACGGCGTGACCGGCCTCATCAACGCGCTGTGGGAGAACGTCCTGAAGAGGCTGGAGACTGAGGAGGCAACGCATGCCGATCTATGATTTCAGGTGCCGTGACTGCGGCGTGGTGTCGGAGGTGTTCTTGAGGAGCGAAGGAGCGCGGGTCAACGCGTGTCCAAGCTGCGGCAGCCCCAACCTGGAGCGGCTGATCTCCGGCTCATATGCCGTGAGGGTGGGCGCGGGGACTCCAGGGAACACCTGCTGCGGGCGGGCGGAGCGCTGCGACTCACCGCCGTGCCATTCGGAGCACGGGTGCCACAGAAGGTAAGAGCGTGCAGGAAATAGAGCTGACGCCCGGGTACTCCACCAGGGAGATACCCGGCAAGTGCCTGAAATGCCTGGCCGACCAGGAGTACACCGAGTGCCTCAGGGCCCTCCTCGGCGGAGATACCGACAACAAGGACCTGAGGCGGACATACGAAGCCCTGGTCTCCTTCCTGCAGTCCCCTGACATGAAGAGGCTCCGGGAGGAGTCGGAGAGGCTTCTCTCAGACGGCAGGAAGGTGACCGTCAGGATTTCTTTCGAGGACGGGAAGACAACATACGGACTCAAAATCGATGAGTAGACGGAGGTACCCATGAAGTACGCAGTACCGGTAACCGGCGGTATTCTCTCACCCCACTTCGGCCACTGTGAGGAGTTTGCCCTGATCGACGTGGACGAGAAGAGCCGCACTGTCATCAAGAAGCAAATGGTCCCATCGCCCGAGCACCAGCCAGGGCTTCTCCCCGGATGGCTGGCGCAGCAGGGCGTCAACTTCGTGATAGCCGGCGGAATGGGAGGCCGGGCCCAGGACCTCTTCCAGCAGAACAGGATCGGGGTGATCGTGGGCGCCATGGATACCGACCCGGAGAAGGCCGTGCTTAATCACCTCACCGGCAATCTGGCCACCGGCGACAACGCCTGTGATCACTGAGCCGGAGGCGACGCATGACTACCCTGGACCCGGCACAGCGGTCGTACCGGCTGCGGGGCAAGCTGGCCATCTGGTTAGGACATTTAGACAGGAGTGAACGGAATGGCAACTGAAGAGCAAGTCCGAGGAAGCCTGGAAGGAATCCTCATACCCGGAGCGATGCGCAGCCTGGTCAGCATGAACCTGGTCAGAGGCGTAGCGACGTCAGACCACAGGGTCAAAGTAAGCCTGGCATCGACAGCACTCTGGGACGGCGCCCTGGAGTGGGTCAAAAGCAAGGTGGAGGAGACCGTGCGGGCTCTGCCCGACGTAAGTGAGGTGGAGACGGAGTTCGTCGAAGCCCGTCCGTCGGAACTGAACGAAGTCAAGCATGTGGTGGCAGTGATGAGTGGAAAGGGAGGAGTGGGCAAGTCCCTGGTCAGCAGTCTCCTGGCCCTCTCGCTGGCCCGACAGGGCCTGGAAGCGGGAATCCTGGACGGTGATATCACCGGGCCCAGCATCCCCCGCATGTTCGGCATGACCGTGCGGCCGACGGGCCGCGACAGCGGCATCATGCCTGTTTCCACGAAGAGCGGC
>CALMBS010000446.1 GCA_937860285.1 uncultured Chloroflexota bacterium | reverse complement strand
CACCTAGGACTTCCTTGAAGCAGTAGCGCGACGGGGTGAGCCCCGCATCCCCTGATGGCCGCGGGCAGCCCTGAGAGCCCGGTCTACGGGTCACCCGGCCCCGGAAGTGCGGGCGCTTTTTGACAGATCACGTAACAAGTGGTAGCCTCATACGTACCTGGCCGTATATCAATCCGATATCAGTCCGACATCGAGATGTTATCGCGCACCACCATAGTCCCCTCCCCCTCCAGGAGCAGCCGGGCCCGTGGAGCATCCGCTGGCCTCGGCCTGCCGGCAGCTCAATCCCGCTGCTCGGCTGCACCAGAGGGAAGTGTCCGTAGACCTGCGCAGTGATTCCAACGCTAAGGAGAACGACGATGTCCGTTGCCTACCGAGTGCTTGACCTGACCGATGACAAAGGCCAATTCTGCGGCAAACTCCTGGCCGACCTGGGATGCGACGTCATCAAGGTGGAGAGGCCCGGGGGCGACCCCGCCCGTCGGATTGGCCCGTTCTATCATGACACTGCGGGTCCGGAGATGAGCCTGTTCTGGTTCGCCCACAACCGGGGAAAGAAGAGCATCACCCTGGACATTGAGACCGGCCAGGGCCAGGCGACCCTCATGGGGCTGGCGCAGGAGGCCGATGTCCTCATTGAATCCGGCCATCCCGGCTACCTGGACAGCCTGGGACTGGGATACGCCGGACTGGCCCGGATCAACCCCCGGATAGTCATGGCCTCCATCACGCCCTTCGGGCAGAGCGGTCCCTACGCGCAATACAAGGGGCCCGACATCGTGGTCAGCGCACTGAGCGGATTCATGGGCATGAACGGTGACGCCGACCGGGCGCCGCTGAACACCACCGTGCCGCAGGTGTACACCTACGCCTCCGCGCACACCGCGCAGGCCATATTGCTGGCCCTCTACCACAGGGAACGGACGGGCCGCGGCCAGTACATCGACACCTGCGCCATGCAGAGCATGACCTCAAACATCATTGAGTTTGACTACCTGACTGAATACGGCAACATGGTGGGCGCGCGCGATGGCAATGCCTACCGGGCCAACGGCATTGTGCGCACCTTTGTCAGCCCCTGCAAAGACGGCTATGTGTGCTTCTTCCTCTACGGCGGCGCACACGGCGCCCACTCCAACCGCGAGCTGCAGCAGTGGATGGAATCGGAGGGCCTGCCCGAGCCTCTTTTCCAGGGAATGGACTGGGACCAGCTCGACTTGAACACGGCCCCGCCCGAACAGGTAACGGCCATCTGTCAGGCTTTCGACCGTTTCTTCAAGACGCGAACCAGAGCGGAGATACAGGAAAGGGCCGTCCTCAGAAAGATACTCATGGCCCCCTGCTGCACGGTCTCCGATCTGGTGTCGAGCCCCCAGCTCCAGTCAAGGGGATTCTGGGCCCCGGTGAAGCATCCGGAGATTGGCGACACCATCCTCTACCCCTGTTGCTGGGCCTGATCTTCGGCTTCCTCCTCAAACGGCTTGCGTCGAGCCCCCCTGGTCGGCGAACACAACCAGGTGATCTCGGCCGCACCAACGGCTGCCCCATCCAACGGACCCTCCCGGCTGGACGGCGGGATCGGCGCGCCGGCGAGTGCCGGGCATAACGGCCACAAGGCGCTGGCCGGCCTGAAGGTGGTGGATTTCACCCAGGCCATGGGCGGCCCCCTGGCCACCCGGTTGCTGGCCGCTCAGGGCGCCACCGTAGTGCACGTCGAATCGGAGCTCAAGATAGACATCTACCGCGTCACGCCCCCCTACAAGGCCCAGAAGCCCGGGATCAACCGC
>CALMBS010000445.1 GCA_937860285.1 uncultured Chloroflexota bacterium | reverse complement strand
TGGGTGCACAGGCGGAGGGACCACGGGGGACTGATCTTCATCGATCTCAGGGACAGGGAAGGTCTTGTCCAGGTCGTGTTCGATCCGCGGGCGTCCGAAGCCGGGCACCGGGTGGCCGGGGGCCTGCGGAATGAGTTTGTCTGCCAGGTGACCGGCGTCGTCCGCCGGCGCCCCCAGGGCAGTGAGAACCCCGATATGCGCACCGGCGAGATCGAGGTGGCGGCCCGCGACTGCCGCTTGCTCAACGCCGCCAGGACCCCTCCCTTCTACATCAATGAGGACCTGGACGTGGATGAGAATCTGCGCCTGAAGTACCGCTACCTGGACCTGCGCCGCCAGCGGATGAAGGAGAACATCATCCTGCGGCACCGGGTGGTGAAGTGCATGCGCGATTTCCTGGATGACCGGGGCTTCATCGAGATTGAAACGCCGATCCTGATCAAGAGCACCCCCGAGGGCGCCCGGGACTTCCTGGTGCCCAGCCGCCTGCAGGCGGGCAAGTTCTATGCCCTGCCGCAGTCGCCGCAGCAGATGAAGCAGCTGCTGATGGTGGCCGGCTTCGAGAAGTACTACCAGGTGGCCCGGTGCTTCCGGGACGAGGACCTGAGGGCCGACCGCCAGCTGGAGTTCACCCAGCTGGATATCGAGATGAGCTTCGTGGAGGAAGATGACATACTGCAGCTCATGGAGGACATGTTCGTGGAGCTGGTGGGGAAGCTCAAGCCGTCCCTGAAGATGGCCAGTCCCTTCCCGCGCCTGTCCTACCGGGAGGTGATGGACCGCTACGGGACGGACAAGCCGGACACCAGGTTCGGCCTGGAGCTGGCGGACCTTTCCGACATCGTGGCCGGCTCCGAGTTCGGGGTCTTCAAGGGCGCCCTCAAGGCCGGCGGGAAGGTCAGGGGCTTCTCTGCGCCGGGGTGCGGCGCATACACCCGCAAGCAGCTGGATGAGCTGATCGACCTCTCCAAGTCCATGGGAGCCAAGGGGCTGGTGGCCCTGGGCGTGGTGGACGGACCGGGCGGCCCGGCGCTGGACAGGGCCAGCTCCGCCGCCGCCAAGTTCATCAGCCCGGAAGAGGCCGGCAAGATGGTGGAGCGGCTGGGGGCGAAGGCGGGCGACCTGCTGCTGATCGTGGCGGACCGGGCGGCCGTGGCCAACAAGGTGCTGGACCAGCTGAGGCGGGAGATGGGCCGGCGGCTGGGGCTGATCGACCGCAACACGCTGGCGGTGTTGTTCGTGGTGGACTTCCCCCTGTTAGAGTGGAGCGAGGAAGAGAACCGCTGGCAGGCATCGCACCATCCCTTCACCGCCCCGCGGGAGGAGGACCTGCCGCTCCTGGAGTCGGACCCGGGGAGGGTCCGCGCCCGGTGCTACGACATCGTCTGCAATGGATACGAGTTGTCCAGCGGCAGCATTCGAATACATAATAGGGATATGCAGGAGAAGGTGTTCGCCTTGCTGGGTTACGACCGGGACCGGGTGCAGCGGCTCTTCGGTCACATGCTGGAGGCCTTCGAGTACGGGGCCCCTCCGCACGGGGGCATCGCCCCGGGCATCGACAGGGTGGCCATGCTGCTGGCCGGGGAGGAGAGCATCCGCGAGGTGATCCCCTTCCCCAAGAACCAGGCCGGCAGCGATCTGACGTTTGACGCGCCTTCCGAGGTGCCGGATGAACAGCTGATCGAGCTGCATCTGGCCCGGCGGGACAATCCTTGACAGCTCCGCGAGACGGCGGCGGCTGGCGCCGAGAGAAGAAAGGGATGGGTGACAGGTGAAGACATCGACAGAGAGTACCGAGAATCGCCAGGTGGTGATGAGGGTCGAGATCGAGCCGGCGGAGATCGACCACGCGCTCGACCATGCCTACCATCACGTGGTGAAAGAGGTGGCCATCCCCGGCTTCCGCAAGGGCAAGGCCCCCCGGGCGGTGCTGGAGCAGTTCGTGGGACGGGACGCGCTGAAGAAAGAGGCCCTCGAGGAGCTGGTGCCGGAGCTGTGCATGCAGATCGTCGAGGAGCAGAAGCTGGAGGTGGTGGCCCAGCCCCAGGTGGAGCTGGTCCAGGAGGACCCGGTGGTCTTCAAGGCCACGTTCTCGCTGCGCCCCGAGATAGAGCTGGGGGACTACCGCAGCATCAGGATCGAGAGGATGGCCGTCGAGGTGGGGGACAGCGAGGTTGACGATTTCATGCAGAACGTGCGGGAGCGGCACGGCGACTGGGCGCCGGCCTCCCGGGCGGCGCAGTTCGACGATATGGTGGTCATCGATGTCACCCAGGGCGAGAAGGGGGGCGAGACCCGGTCGCATGAGGGCCAGCAGGTGATGCTGATGAAGGACTCCATGCTCCCGCTGCCGGGCTTCTCCGAGCACCTGGTGGGCCTCTCCGCCGGCGAGGAGAAGGAGTTCACCCTGGCCTATCCCGCGGACTACCGCCTGAAGGACCTGGCCGGCAAGGAGATCGAGTTCAAGGTGAAGCTCAACGAGGTGAAGGAGAAGCACCTCCCCGAGCTGGACGATGATTTTGTGAAGAGCCTGGGTGAGGGCATGGACTCGGTCGAGGCGCTGCGCCAGTATGCCGCTGACGGCCTGAAGAAGGTGGCCGAGGACAGGGCGGCCAGGGAGCACGAGGGCAAGGTGCTGGCGGCGGTGGTCGAATCCGCGGCGAAGCTGGAGTACCCCCCGGTCTTCGTGGAAGACGAGATCAACCGGCTGATGAGGGACCGCGAAATGGCCACCAGGGACCGCGGCGGCCTGCGGGCCTACCTGGCGGCCCTGAAGAAGACCGAGGAGCAGCTTCGGGATGAGCTCCGGCCGAGGGCCATGGAGCAGGTGAAGCATGACCTGGTCCTGGGCAAGGTGGCGGAGGAGGAGAAGATCACGGTGGAGGCGGCCGAGGTGGAGGCCGACATCGAGACCATGATGAAGAGTGCCGGGGAGGGCAACGAGAGGCTCCAGGAGCTCTTCGGCACCCCCCAGGCGCGTCAGCTGCTGGAGAACAGGATGTATGCTCGGAAGGCGCTGCAGAGGCTGGTGGACATTGCCCTGGGCAAGGCCGCCGGCGGGCCGGAGGAGCAGGCGGAAACGGGGAAGGAGGCCAAGGATGGTGATGCAGCCTAGAGATATCATCCCCATGGTGGTGGAGACGGGGGTCAGGGGTGAGCGCGCCTTCGACATATACTCGCTCCTGCTGCGGGAGCGGATCGTGTTCCTGGGGACGCCCATAGACGACCAGGTGGCGAACGTCATCGTGGCCCAGCTCCTGTACCTGGACCGGGAGGACCCGGACAAGGACATCAGCCTCTACATACACAGCCCGGGCGGCTACGTCCACTCCGGGCTGGCCATCTACGATGCCATGCAGCTGATCCGCTGCGAGGTGTCCACCATCTGCATCGGCATGACGGCCAGTCTGGCCGCCATCCTGCTCTGCGCCGGGGCCAAGGGCAAGCGCCACGCCCTGCCGCATGCCAAGATCATGCTGCACCAGCCCACGGGCGGGCTGGGGGGACAGGCCGCCGACATCAAGATCCAGGCCGACGAGATCATCAAGACCAAGAACGTGCTGGACGAGCTGGTGGCGAAGCACACTGGCCAGAGCCTGGAGAGGGTGCAGAAGGAGACCCAGCGCGACCGCTACATGACGGCCCAGGAGGCCCTGGAGTGGGGCATCATCGACGAGATCATCACCGGCAAGGGGGCGAAGGGCGAGGGGGCCAAATGAAGCCGGACTTCAACGGGAGGGATAGGAGAATGTCCAACGGTACGCCGATTGTCATAGAGCCCGGAGAGGGCGGTGAGCGTGTCTACGATATCTACTCCCGGTTGCTGAAGGACCGGGTGGTCTTCCTGGGGGGCGTGGTGGAGGACGAGAAGTCCAACGCCATCGTGGCCCAGATGCTCTTCCTGAATGGCCAGGACCCGAAGAAGGACATCCATTTCTACATCAACTCGCCCGGGGGCTCGGTCTCGTCCGGGCTGGCCATATACGACACCATGCGGTTCATCCACTGCGACGTGGCCACGTACTGCGTCGGCCTGGCGGCCAGCATGGGGGCGGTGCTGCTCATGGGGGGCAAGAAGGGCAAACGGTTCGCCCTCCCCAACTCCAGCATCCTGCTGCACCAGCCGCTGATAAGGGGCAACATCACCGGGCCGGCCACCGACCTGCAGATCGAGGCCGAGGAGATGCTGCGGGTACAGGCGCGGCTGTACCAGATCATCAGCGCCAACACCGGCAAGCCGCTGAAGCAGATCGAAGAGGACTGCGACCGCAACTACTGGCTGGACGCCAGACAGGCCCAGGAATACGGGGTGGTGGACAAGGTCCTGGAGAGGCTGCCCTAGCCCGAGACTGCGCCGGGCCGGCAGGCAGTGCCTGCGCGTCACGCGGCCAGGCGGTCGCGCCTGCGTCACTTGACGAGGTTGTCGATCTCCTCGGTGAGGTCATAGCCCGGGATGGGGCGTCCTGCCCGGTCCACCACGGTCTCTCCCTTGATCCGGACATGTCCCCGGCTGAAGGCATTGATCGTGGAGATGACCAGCGGGTGCTCCCGGACCACGCCGTGCTGCCGGACCAGCTTGAAGAGGGCGTTCTCCTCGCCCTGCCCGGACTTGACCTGCTCCACCGAAAGACCCTCGATCTCCCGCCAATGGCGGTCGAAGGGCTCGCCCCGCAGCGAGAAGGTGCAGTAGGCCACCGGGGGACCCTGGTCCAGCTCCGGCGTCACCAGATGCATCATGGCCCCGGTGCTGGCGGCCTTCTGCTCGATGAGCTGCCAGATGACCTCCTGCCAGGTGCCCTTGGGCCCGCCGGGGGCGGCGGGGTGGAGGTTGACCATCCTGTAGCGGCGGCACATCTCGCTGCCCACTACCAGCATGTAGCCGGCCAGGACGCAGATGTCGGGGCCGGCCCCCCCGGCTGGCAGCCGGCGCATCACCTCTCGGTCGTACTCCAGCCGCCACTGGTCCGGCGACCGGGCCTTGAGCTCGCGCCGGAACCTCCTCGATGAGAAGCAGATGAGGGGGATGCGGTAGCTGTTGACGAGGTCAATGAACTGGTCGCTGCCCGGCGCCTCCCCGGGCTCGCGGCTGCAGAACACGAAGGAGATGGCGGCCTCGAGCTTCCCCTGGTTGATCCGGTCGTGTGCTGACGTGAGGAGGCCGCGGGAACCCGGCCCGCGGCCGGTGGAGAACCAGCCGACCTGATACATAGGTCACCTCAGCTCCTGATGATTCTCTTCTTGATGGCCCTGAAGACGCCGGCGGAGTGCACCAGCGGGCAGGTGTAGCGGCCGCGGACCCGTCCCCGGTCCAATGACTGCCGGAAGCCGTTGATGTCGTCGAACTCGGGCATCTCGACGTAGGCGTGGCCGATCTCCCCGGCGGTGTGGGCATCGCTGCCGGCGCTCTGCAGGAGATGGTGCTCGGCGGCAAAGGCCAGCGCCTTGCCGTTGGGGTTCCCGAGCCGCAGGGCGCGGGCGTTGAAGACCTCGATCACGTCCAGGTCCTCGATGAAGGGGTCCATGTGATGGCGGCCGCGCCCGTTGATGCCTCTCATGTAGTCGAAGGGGTGCGGCAGGCAGACCAGCCCGTTCTGGGCCTTGATCTGCCTGATGGCTTCTGCCACCGGGATGTTGCTCGGCACCTGCTGCGTGAGGAACATCCCCATGATCTCGCCCAGTGGAGTGAGGACCTCCTGGGCCACGATGACCCGGAAGGGGGCGATCTCCCTGACCCGCAGGGCCCCCTCAATCGTGCCATGGTCGGCCACGGCAATGCAGTTGATGCCCAGGCGGCGGCAACGCTCCACTATGGTCTCCGGAGACGTGCTGCAGTCGAACGAAGCGCTGGAATGCAGGTGCAGGTCGGCTTTCAACATCGATTCTCGTCCCGCATCAGGCTGCCTCCAGCGGACGGGCGTCCTTGCCGGCCCTGGTCAGCGGCTGCACCCGTCCGTCCCGGATGACGACAGTGTCTTCGATGCGCACCCCTCCCCAGTCGATGATGTACACCCCCGGCTCGATGGTGAAGACCGAGTTCTCCTGGAGGGCTTCGGTGGAGTTGAGCGACACCCGGGGTCTCTCGTGGACGGCCAGTCCCACGCCGTGGCCCAGGCCGTGGCCGAACTCATCGCCGTGACCGGCCTGGGCGATGACCGCGCGGGCGACGCCGTCGGCCTGCGCCCCCGTCATCCCCGCCCGGATGCCGTCGATCGCGGCCTGCTGGGCCCGGAGGACCAGATCATAGACGGCCCGGAACCGCTCGGGGAGGGGCCCCAGACACAGCGTGCGGCTGAGATCGCTGCAGTACCCCCTCCAGCGGGCGCCGATATCGAAGATGACGGGTTCCCCCTCCGGGATGGGCCGGTCCGTCGGCTTGGCGTGTGGCAGGGCGGCGTTGGGGCCGGAGGCGACAATGATGTCGAACGGCAGGGGCTCGCTGCCGCTCTCGCGGAGGCACTTCTCCGCCTCCCAGGCGGCCTCCTTCTCCGTCATTCCGGGGTGAAGCCGGGCGGCCACGTGGTTCATGGCCGTGTCCGCAATGAAGGCGGCCCTCAAGATGCAGGATATCTCCTCTTCGTCCTTGACGGCGCGGAGGGAATCCACGATGCCCTCAGTGGGCACCAGCTCCGCTCCGGCCTTCTGGGCCTCCTCCGACAGGCGGCGGAACTCGGCCACCGAGACCACGTCAGCCTCGAAGGCCACCCGGCCCGGCCGGCTGCCGCCGGAGACCAGCTCGGTGAACCGCCGGGACGGGCCCGTCGCCGGCATGACGGTGAAGCCGGGCGCCTCCTGTTTGGCCTGCTCGAAATGGATGAAGTCGGTGGCCAGAGCAGCCCCGTCCCGGGAGACCAGGAGCGTGGCCGCGGGACCGCTGGAGCCGGTGAAGCCGCTGAGGTAGCGGCAGTCCTCGGGCTTGGTCACCAGGATGGCATCCAGGCCCTGCTCCGCCA
>CALMBS010000444.1 GCA_937860285.1 uncultured Chloroflexota bacterium | reverse complement strand
TCAACGAGTTCACCGGGGTTGAAGACAAGTCCAATGAGAAGCGCAAGATGCGCCTCTTCGGGATGAAGTCAACCTATACCAACCAGAAGGGTGAAGTGGTGGCCGCGGCCAGTGGCCGCGTCATGAACATGGGATAAGGATCCCGGCCGAGCGATTACAGCGCGCCAGCCCCAGCGATTGTGCACCAATCATGGGGCTGGCGTGTTTCTCAACCGCCGTCGCCCGGCCCACAGACTAGAGAGGAATGGCCAAAGACTACTACCAGACGCTGGGCGTGCCCCGCAACGCCAGCGACGACGACATCAAGAAGGCCTACCGCAAGCTGGCCATGCAGTTCCACCCTGACCGTAACCCGGGCAAGGAGGAGTGGGCCAACGAGAAGTTCAAGGAAATCAACGAGGCCTACGGCGTCCTGGGCAACGCCGCAAAGAGGCAGCAGTACGACCGGTTCGGCACGGCGGGCAGCGTGGGGGACATATTCGGCAACGCGGCCACCAGGACCACCTTCGAGGACCTCATGCGGGACTTCGGGCAGTCCGGGCTGGGCCTGGACTTCCTGCAAAGCGTCTTCGGGGACATGCTGAGGCGGTCCGGCGCCGGCTTCACCGTCAGCTATGGCCCCGGGGGCGCCATCAGGTTCGGCAACATCAATCCGGACTACTTCTTCCACCAGACCCGCGGTCCGCAGGGCAAGGACGTCCACTACGAGCTGACCATCACCAGGGCCGAGGCCCGAAAGGGTACGACGAAAACGCTGGTGCGGAAGGGCAAGAGGCTGGAGGTGAAGGTGCCCGCCCGCGTCAAGTCGGGCAACGTCTTGAAGCTCCGCGGCGCCTGCCAGGCTACCGACGGCTACCCGGGGGACATCCTGGTCACCATCAAGACCAAGTAGGGCCAGGCAGGCCCATCTCCCGCCTGCCGCGCACGGCCAGTCCCGCCAAGAAAATAAGCCGCTGCAGGCGGCGCCTGCAGCGGCTTCGGCTTGCTCCAGCAGTCCTTGGGGATCTACTTCGCCGGCTGAACGGGGGATACGTTGACCAGCTTGCCGGTGATCTTGACCATCTCCCTGATCAGCTCTTCGCTATCGATGACCTGTCCCGGCTTCTCCACCCAGCCGATGACCTCCGGCTCGTTGTAGAGGCCGAACTTGCCGCCGCCCACATTGAACACGCGGGCATTGACGTTGGCCGCTTCGTCGGAGCACAGGAATATGAGGATCGGAGATATGTACTCAGGTGAAGCCGATGCCATGAATATCTTCTCGGCCTCTTTGGCGTCCTTCACGCCCATCATCTTCGAGATGTTGCTCAGCACGTCCTCGGTCATGGTCATGCGGGTGGCCGCCTGCGGCCTGATGGCATTGCAGGTCACGCCGTACTTGCCCAGTTCCCTGCCGATGACCCTGGTCATGCCCACAATGCCCTCTTTGGCAGAGGCGTAGTTGGTCTGACCGAAATTGCCGATAATACCCGCCTCAGAGGAGGTATTGATGATCCTGCCCCACCTCTGCTGCCTCATGATTGGCGCCACCGCCCTGATGGTGTTGAAGTGCCCGTACAGATGCACCTTGACCACGGCATCGAACTCCTCCGGAGTCATGGTCCAGCTGGTCTTGTCCCGGAGAAAGCCGGCGTTGTTCACCAGGATGTGGATCCCGCCCAGCTTCTCGACTGCGGTCTTGACGATCGCCTCGGCGCCTTCGGTAGTGGCCACGCTGTCGTAGTTGGCTACCGCGACCCCGCCCGCCTTCTTGATCGCCGCCACGCAGTCGTCGGCCACGTTGGAGGAGCCGGTCCCGTCCCGGTTGACGCCGGGGTCATTGACCACCACTTTGGCTCCATGCATGGCCAGCGCCATGGCATGCGCCGCACCGATCCCGCGACCGGCACCGGTGACTATCGCTACTTTGCCATCGAGTCTCTTCGCCATCTTTGCTCCAATCCTCCTATTCTGTTTTTTGCTCAGGGCACATGGGGTCTTTCAGGCCGGGGTTCCAAGGCAGGGCACCGCGCCACCGACCGCAGAGCTTGATGGGTTCGCCTCTCTGTTCGAGATCTTGCAGCACCCCCGCTTCATGAACAAGGCTCAATTTCAATGCTATGTCATGGCCATGGAGGTTGTCAATTAAAGCCAGCGTCGCTCTATGGTCCTGGTGTCCTCCCGCCACGACCATGTCTCTCTGCGCCGGAAGCTGGCGCTGGTGAACCGGCCGGCCGCCAGCTCGCTCAGCAGATCGGCCTCCGTGCTGATCACCCTCTCGAACACGGTGACGCACGTGCCGATCTGGCTCTCAGCGTGGGCATCGCTGCCCCCGGTGGTCTTCAAGCCGTGCCTGTCCGCCATCTCGAGAGCGGCCTGGTTGCAGAACTCCCTGTTGTGCCCGTTGCGGCCTTCAATGGCGTCAACCCGGCTGATCTCCTCCTGGCTCAGCACCGGGTCCGCCCGTCCCGTGCCGCCCACAGCGTGCTCCGGGAGGGCGCGGAAAGGGTGGGCATAGACCATGAACCCGCCGGCCGCGCTCACCATCTCTCTCAAATCCACCAGCCGAAGCAGGGCGGTGAAGTCCACGTTCAGACCAAAGACGAGCATCTCGATGCCGCCCTGCAGCATGACCTCGACGCCCCGGAAGACGGGGAAGCCGTGCCTGTCCCTCAGGTCTTGAATCAGGGACGCCTCCCAGGCGCGGTCATGCTCCGTGAAGCAGATGCCATCCAGGCCGATCTCCCGGGCTGCCCGGATGGCCTCGTCCGCGCTCATGGAGCTGTCCGGAGACAGCGGGCTGGTATGAACGTGCAGATCGATCTTCAAGATGCAATCCCGGCGAGATGGCTGGTATCATTGTATAGGATGCCAACCATATTCTACAGCGACGACATCAAGGGGTACGACTTCGGCCCGGGCCACCCCTTCCGCAGCGACCGCTACGGCAACTTCATGAACCTACTGCGGTCGAAGCTCGACGCCCATCAGGAAGTCGAACCCCGGCGCGCCTCGGACCGGGAGCTTCTGCTGGTCCACGACAGGGGCTACATCCACGACCTGGTGGCGGCCTCGGATGGCGCCTGGCTGCCCAGCTACCCCTACATGAGCCCCAACACCCCTCTCCAGCCGGGCATGGAGCGGGCGGCCCGCTTCATCGTGGGCGCCTCTATGGCGGCGGCCGAGATGGTGGCCCAGGCCGAGGTGCTGCATGCCGTCGGGGTAGGCGGCGGGCTGCACCACGCCCGAAGCAACTACGCCGCCGGCTTCTGCATCTACAACGACGTGGCCATCTGCGCCCTGAACCTGGTGGAGAACCTGGGCGTCAAGCGCGTCCTGGTCCTGGACACCGATGCCCACGCCGGGGACGGCACCTGCCAGATACTCTACCACGAGCCGCGGGTGCTCTTCATCGACCTGCACCAGGACCCCCGCACGCTCTATCCGGGCACGGGCTTCACCCACGAGATCGGCGAAGGAGAGGGCAAGGGGTTCACCGTCAACGTGCCCATGCCGCCGGGGGCCTCCGATCAGGCCTACGAGTACGCCCTGGACCACATCTTCGCCCCGCTGGCCGAGGAGTTCCGGCCCGAGATCATCATCCGCAACGGCGGTTCGGACCCCCACTACGCCGATGAGCTCACCGACCTGGGCGTCACCCTGCAGGGCTTCACCATGATAGG
>CALMBS010000443.1 GCA_937860285.1 uncultured Chloroflexota bacterium | reverse complement strand
GCGAGAGTTTCTGGGATCCGCACCTCGTCCATTCGCCATACGGCGGATACGTCTCCTTCCTCCAGATGCATGCCCCGTATGGAATCGAGGGCGGCTGGACCAAGAAGGCCCCGGAAGTAAACGCGGCCATGATGGAGAAGTGGGTGAAAGCCGCTCCCAACCTGAAGAAGGAAAACATCATCATGTCCGTCGGCGAGTCGCCGGAGGACATCGAGATCCGCTTCCCGAACATGCGGCGCGGCGGCATCAAGCACGGCGACTACACGCCTATGCAGCTCGGCTTCAACCGGCCGAACATCGAGTGCTCCACGTCCAAGACGCCCATCGAAGGGCTCTACCTGTGCGGCGCCTCCACCTATCCTGGTGGAATGGTCACCGGCGGGCCCGCCTACATCGCGGCCAACAAGGTGGCCGAGGACATGGGCCTCAAGAAGTGGTGGAAGCCGACCAGGTTGATGGAGAAGTACCTGAAGACCTACGGACCCTAGACCTGCGGATAGAAGTGGCCGGGGGGGTCTCTCTATTTCCGGCGCATGCCGGCCCATTATGGGCCGGCATGCGCTCGTTAGCGCGGGTCGCGGGGGCGCGGTCCGCGGCAAAGTGTCAAGATGACCGAACATAACGGAGATGCACACTGGCCATCGCGTCGCCTGAGTCCGGCTACATATCGCCATTGACAGTGGGGAGCGTGTAGCATAGTGACAACGATCGTTTGACAGCCCAGGGACGATGCCCTAGACTTTCTCCACTGCCCGGCACTGAGGGCGGGAAGGGGGGACAGGCGAAGCCGTGGTGCGACGCACTGATCCAGACCTGGACGATCTCGATCTGCGTATCTTGAGGGAGATGGAGGCTGACGGTCGTCAGTCCATCTCGGCGCTGGCCAAGACCCTGGGCATCAGCCGCGCGTATGCCGGCAAGAGGCTTCAGGGCTTGCTGGACAGGGACGTGACCCGGATAGTCACCTTCACCGACCCGCGGGTCCTCGGTCTGCGCACCATGGCCATAGTGGGCCTGCAGGTGTCCCTGGCGAACATCCATGCGGCGGCGGACAGGCTGCGGGCGCTGCCCAGCGTGCACCTGGTGATGATCACGGCTGGCCCGCACAACATCGTTATCGAGGCTATGTTCGCCGATCCCAGTGAGCTTTCGGGTCTGCTGACCAGGGACCTGGGGGGCATACCGGGCATCAAATCCGCCGAGACCACCACGGTCCTGGAGTGGCGCAAGATGTCCTTCTCCTATCTGGCCTCATCCGGGCTTATCGGGGGTGAGACCGCGGCCGTCGCCGCGCCCCACCCGGGCCCGGCGGCAGCGCGGTCGGAGGACCTGGCCCTCGACGACCTGGACCTGGAGTTGCTCAGTGAGCTGGAGGCGGACGGCCGGCAGCCAGTGTCGGACCTGGCCCGGAAGCTGGGCACCAGCCGGGCTTACATGAGCTCGCGGCTGCAGCGCCTGCTGGATCAAGGCATCGCCCGGGTGGTGGCCCACACCAGCCCGCTGGCCCTCGGCTATCACATATTCGCCATGGTGGGCATAAAGGCCCTGCCGAGTGACACCAATGCCATAGCCGACAAGCTGTGCTACCTGCGGAACGTCAATGGGGTGGTGCTGGTGGCCGGGCGGCACGACATAATCATCTGGACCATGTTTCCCACACCCATGCACCTCTCGTCCTTCCTGGAGACGGACCTGGGCGGGATACCGGGGATCATCTCCGCGGAATGCACCATTCTGCTGGAGCTCCGGAAGATGTCCTTCCCCTATCTGGTGCGCTCGCACCGGGTGGCAGATGGCGGCACGGGGGCGGCCCAGGCCACTTAGGCAGAGTGGCCGGCCACTGACTGCGTGTTGCGGCCCGCCTCGCACGGTTTGAAAACCGCCGCGCGAAGGTGACACAATGGAAACGTATGGATGCGAAGGTCCGCGGTGCGGAGACCATGCTCGGCCCCTACCGGGTGCTGGACCTCACTGACGAGAAGGGATTGCTCTGCGGCAAGACGCTGGGTGAGCTGGGCGCGGACGTCATCAAGGTGGAGCCGCCGGGAGGTCATGAGTGTCGTGACCTGGGCCCTTTCTACCGCGATCTCCCCAGTGGCGAAGAGAGCCTCTACTGGTTCGCCGGCAACGCCGGCAAGAGGGGTATCACTCTCAATCTGGAATCAGCCGATGGGCAGGGCCTCTTTCGCAGGCTGGTGCCCGGGGCCGACTTCGTCATCGAGTCCTTCTCCCCCGGCTACCTTGATGGCCTGGGGCTGGGCTATGAGGCGCTGGCGGCCATCAACCCCCGCGTCATCCTCACCTCCATCACGCCGTTTGGCCAGAGCGGCCCCTACCGTGACTACCGTACCTGCGACCTGGTGAGCATGGCGCTCTCCGGATACCTGTTTCTCACCGGCGACCCGGACCGCCCGCCGGTGCGGATTGGGTTCCCGCAGGCCTATCTGCATGGCGGCATGGCCGCGGCCGCGGGGACGATGGTGGCGCACTGCCATCGCCAGTTGACGGGCGAGGGGCAGTGGGTGGATGTCTCCATTCATGAGGCCTGTGCCTGGATACCCACTGACTCCGCCGTCTACTGGGAGATGAACCGGCTGCTGGAGGAGAGGCACGGCGGGGCCCGGGTGCGCCCGACCACCGGGGCGCGCATGCAGCGGATCTGGGAGTGCCGGGACGGCTACGTCAGCTTCGATATGTACGGCGCCCGGCTGGCGCGGAACTTCATGAC
>CALMBS010000442.1 GCA_937860285.1 uncultured Chloroflexota bacterium | reverse complement strand
GCATCACCAGGGTCAGGGTGGAGACGGTGGGCAGCGACGTCCTGATCAGCGGCTACATTGTCCCCTAGCGGCGGAGGCCACCGCCAGTCCGGACCCAGACAGAAGAAGAGGCTGGATTGTTCACCGGCATTGTGGAAGAGGTAGGCACCGTCAAGTCGATCGGATCGGGCAGGCTGACCGTGTCCGCCTCGGCAACTATCGAGGGCACGCGGCTCGGCGACAGCGTGGCGGTGAACGGGGCCTGCCTCACCGTCACGGCCGTGGATGCCTCCTCCTTCTCCGTAGAGGTGATGCCGGAGACGCTGAGGCGTACCAGCCTGGGTCAGCTGCGCCCGGGATCGAGGGTGAACCTGGAACGGGCGCTGCTGGTGGGGGGGCGAATCGGCGGGCACCTGGTCCAGGGCCTTGTGGACGCGACGGGGAGGGGCATCTCGCGCACGCCGGAGGGAGAGGCCATCATGGCCCGGGTTGCTGCCGGGCCCGAGGTGCTGCGGTACATCGTGGAGAAGGGGTTTATCGCGGTTGACGGTGTCAGCCTGACCGTGGTGGCCGGCGACCGGAGCTCATTTGCCGTCTCCCTGGTGGGATTCACGCTCGATCACACTGTCCTCGGTAGCAGGAAGATCGGGGATCAAGTAAACTTGGAAGTAGACATCCTGGCCAAGTATATCGAGAAACTGGGCAGGGGTGGTGGCGGCGTCACGCTCGACTTCCTGTCGGAGCATGGATTCACTTCCACCAGGCCCGGCGCCTGATCCGAGGGGGAGCCCAATATGGGACTAGCGACAATTCCAGAGGCAATAGAGGAGATCAAGGCCGGCAGGCTGATCATCATCGTCGATGACGAGGGCCGGGAGAACGAAGGGGACCTGGTCATCGCGGCGGAGAAGGTCACTGCGGAGGCCAGCAATTTCATGGCGCGGGAAGCGCGCGGGCTGAGCTGCATGCCGGTTACCGGCGAGAGGCTGGAGGAGCTCCGCATCCCCATGATGGTCCAGGACAACACGGCCCGGTTCTCCACGGCCTTCACCGTCTCCATCGAAGCCAAGCACGGCGTCAGCACCGGGATATCGGCCCAGGACCGGGCCACGACCATAAAGACGGTGGTCAACCCGGCCACCAAGCCGGAGGACATCGCCCGCCCGGGCCACGTGTTCCCCATCAAGGCCAGGCCCGGCGGCGTGCTGGTGCGCGCCGGCCACACCGAAGCCGCGGTGGACCTGGCCAGGCTGGCCGGGCTCTACCCCGCCGGGGTCATCTGCGAGATCATGAACGAGGACGGCAGCATGGCGCGGCTGCGCCAGCTGGAGGAGATGGCGACCAGGTACAACATGAAGATGGTCAGCGTGGCCGATCTCATCACCTACCGGCGCCGACACGAGAAGCTGGTGCAGCGGGTGGCCGAAGCCAAGCTGCCGACCAAGTTCGGCGAGTTCACGGCGATGGCCTACCGCAGCAAGGTCGACGCTGATGAGCACGTGGCGCTGGTTTACGGTGACGTGGTCTCCGGTGATGCGGTGCTGGTGCGGGTGCACAGTGAGTGCCTCACCGGGGATGTATTCGCCAGCCTGCGCTGCGACTGCGGCCAGCAGCTGGCCATGGCCATGCAGGCCGTGGTGTCCGAGGGCAGAGGAGTCATCCTCTACATGAGGCAGGAAGGACGTGGCATCGGACTGCACAACAAGCTGCGGGCCTACGCCCTGCAGGACCAGGGCATGGACACGGTCGAGGCCAACGAGCTGCTGGGCTTCGCCGCGGACCTGCGCGACTATGGCATCGGCGCCCAGATTCTGGCCGACATCGGCCTGGAGCGGATCCGCCTGCTCACCAACAACCCGAGGAAGGTGGTCGGCCTGGAAGGCCATGGTCTCAAGGTGGTGGAGACAGTGCCCATTGTGGCCCCTCCCAACACCTACAATGCTTCCTATCTGGAGACAAAGGGGGCGAAGCTGGGGCACCACTTCCTGCCCCACAAAGACTAGGAGGGAACGATGAAGAAGGTCTATCAGGGAGCACTGCTGGCCCAGGGATTGAAGTTCGCGCTGGTCGTGTCGCGGTTCAACGAGTTCATCTCCTCCCGGTTGCTTGACGGTGCAGAGGATGCCCTGCTGCGGCATGGGGCCACGGAGGAGGACATCGAAGTCGCCTGGACGCCGGGCTCCTTTGAGATACCGCTCATCGCCCAGAAGATGGCCCAGTCCAAGAAGTACAACGCCGTCATCTGCCTGGGGGCCATCATCCGTGGAGGGACGCCCCACTTCGACTACGTCGCCTCTGAAGCCAGCAAGGGGGTGGCCAAGGTGTCGCTGGACACTGGCGTGCCGGTGATCTTCGGCATCATCACAGCCGATACCCTGGAGCAGGCCATCGAGCGGGCCGGGGTCAAGGAGGGCAACATGGGCGCCCGGGCTGCCACCGGTGCCATCGAGATGGCCAACCTGTTGAAGTCGCTGGCCCCGTAGCCGCGCCTACGCCAGGACCTTGAAGACTAGGTCGCCGCGCCTCACCCGGTCCGGGACCTTGATGCCGACGGAGTCCCCTGCTGTGGCCTCACTGACGCTGGCATTGTGAATCTGCATCGAGTCCACCACCAGCTCCAGGTCAGTGGTGTGGCCCTTGATGTGTATCTTCTCGCCAGTCCTCAGCGAGTCGATGAGGTCGATGCCCGCCACCACCGCCCGGGAGAAGAAATCCGACACCTTTCCCACTTCCATCTCTGCCGCCATTTCGAATTGCCCCCCTTCCTCGGAAGATCGCTTTCGCCGCTCCATGGGTCAACGGCGAGGGTCGGTACTCGGGTCTCTGGGGCTCTTCACCCGTCTCTCGAGAACAGCCTGGTCCAGCACAACACGGCGATGGCATGTCCGGCACCTGATGGTTGCGTCTGTCCCCGGGAGTCCCACCACCTCCCACTCACTGCCGCCGCAGGGATGCGGCTTCTTAAGTCGCAGTATATCGCCGATGCGAAAGGTGCGCAATAGCGCTTACCCGGCGGAACGCCGTGACAGGATGGAGTTGATCTCGCGCCGCATGCCGTCGGCGGCCTCCCTGGCCGCCCGGTCGAAGTCGCTGCCCTTTGAGGCGTAGAGGATCTGCCTGGAGCTGGCGAAGATGGCGCCTCCGCCGGAGGCATCCGTCCCGTACCTCACCGCCGCCTCCAGGCTCCCCCCCTGCGCTCCGATGCCCGGCACCAGGAGGGTCATCCGGGGACAGATCTGTCTCACTTCCAGTATCTCCCCGGGGTGCGTGGCCCCTACCACCAGGCCCACGTTGTCCCCCTGGTTCCATTCCCTGGCCTTCTCGGCCACCACTCGGTAGAGCCGCCGGGCGTGGCCGGCGCCGGCTGGGGAGCAGTCCAGGTCCTGGTAATCGGCCGCCCCGGGGTTGGAGGTCCGGCAGAGGACGAACACGGCCCGGTCCTTGTAGCCGAGGAAGGGCTGCACCGCGTCGAAGCCCATGTACGGATTGACGGTGGCGGCGTCGAAGCCGAAGACCTCGTAGAGCGCCCTGGCGTACGCGCCGGCCGTGTGGCCGATGTCGCCCCGCTTCGCATCCCCGATCACTGGCACCCGGCCGGCGATGTGTTCCACGGTCTTCTGCAGCGCCGTCAGGCCGGCGATCCCCTGGGCCTCATAGAAGGCCAGGTTCGGCTTGTAGGCGCAGACGAGGTCCAGCGTGGCGTCGATGATGGCCCGGTTGAACTCAAAGACGTCTAGCGCCGGCATCAAACGGGGGTCCGGATCCAGCCCGATGCAGACCAGGCTCTGGTTCTTCTGGGCCGTGTGGAGAAGCTTCGCCTTGAACGTCATCTGCTCAAACCTGAGGCCGCGGAGCGCTCCCCCGGGCCGCGCCGGCTCTCACCGCACGTGCGCACCCGGTCCCGTCCTCGCGCCCTAGCCCATGATCCCGTTGAGCGGCCGTCCGCCGATGACATGGAGGTGAACGTGAGGTACCTCCTGCCCGCCTTCGCGCCCGTAGTTTATTACCACGCGGTATCCCTTTTCAACCGCCGCCAGTCCCTCGCGCCGGGCTACCTCGTGGGCCACGTAGATGAGGTGGGCGGCCAGGTACTGGTGCTTGCCGCGGAGCTCGGCGGTCGAGGGCACGTGCTCCCGGGGTATGACCAGGGCGTGGGTGGGTGCCTGCGGATGGATGTCCGCAAACGCGATGGCCCGGTCATCCTGGTAGATGATGGTGGCCGGTATCTTGCCGGCCACGATGTCGCAGAAGACGCACTGTTCCATG
>CALMBS010000441.1 GCA_937860285.1 uncultured Chloroflexota bacterium | reverse complement strand
CCTGGAGCAGCGAGCCGCATTCGCGGCAGGTGATCTGCCCGTCGTACTTCTGGGGGTTGAGGTGCCGGGGGATGGCGGTCTCCTTCAGGCACACCAGGCACTCGATCTTCATGTTCATGACTCCCTCCTTTCGTTGATTCGCTCGCGGGGGGCGAAGCACCGCTGCACTCGGCGGCGGGTGCCGCCGGATCGGCCTGACAGGGCAATGCGCGTTGCGGGGGTCGACCTGTGGAGAGCGGCCGGTCCCGGCGCGCGGACGTCAGGACGGGCTGGTTCTGATACGGGACGTGACTATCATACCACGGTGTGGCAAGGGGGCGGCAGGCCCTCACAACACCACGAGGTTGTTGCGGTGGACCACCTCGGCGCCGTACTCGTAACCCAGGAGGGACATGATCTCCCGGGACTGCGCGCCCTTGATGGACTGGATCTCCGCGGCGCCGTAGTTCGAGATGCCGCAGGCGATGCGGTGCCCCTGCTGGTCGACGATGTCCACCATGTCGCCGCGGCGAAACTCCTTCTCGGCGTCCCTGACGCCCGCGGGCAGCAGGCTCCCCTTCTTCTTCCGCAGCGCCGCGGCTGCGCCATCGTCTATTACAATCTTCCCCCGTGAGGCCAGCCGGCTGATCATCCAGCGCTGGCGGCTCTCCACCTTCCTGGCCGTGGGCAGGAAGAGGGTGCCTATGGATTCGCCTTCAGCCAGCCGGGTGATGACGTTGGAGGTGCTGCCCTCCGCGATCACCACGGATATGGCCGAACGTGTCGCCAGCCTGGCGGCCTCGATCTTGGTGGCCATGCCGCCCGTGCCGCGGCTGGTCCCGGCGCCCCCCGCCATGGCCTCTATCTCGGAGTCTATCTTCTCTACCACGGGGACCAGGCGGGCCCTGCGGTTCTTGCGGGGATCGGCTGTGAAGAGCCCCTGCACGTCGCTGAGCAGCATGAGGAGGTCGGCGTCCACCAGGTTGGCCACCATGGCCGACAGGTTGTCATTGTCGCCGAACTTCTCTTCCTTGATCTCGTCCGTGGCCAGCACGTCGTTCTCGTTGATGATGGGCACCACCTTCAGCGACAGGAGCGAGAGGATGGTGTTGCGGGCGTTCAGGTACCCCCCGCGGTGAGAGAGCTCCCGCTTGGTCAGCAGGGCCTGGGCCACCGCGATGCCGTGCCTCTCGAAGAGCTGCTCGTAGGCGTGCATCAGGGGTCCCTGCCCCACGGCTGCCAGCACCTGCCGGAAGGGGATGTCCTTTCGGTTGCGGTCCGCCCTCAGCCGGTCCCGCCCGGCGGCTATGGCCCCGGAGGACACCAGCACGATCTCCCGGCCCTGTTTGTGGAGCCGGGCCACCTGGTCCACGATCCCGGCCATGGTGGCCAGGTCCAGGCGCCCGCTGCCGCCGGTGAGCAGGTTGGTGCCCAGCTTGATCACCAGGCGGTGGTAGCGCCCTCCCTTCCTGGCGGCGGGGGCCTTCGATCTGGACTTGTCGCTGCTGTCCATCGTGGTCACTGATTATATTACGCTGGCCGGGCCGGCTCAACCGGTCCCCCCTTTTTTGACGGTCCCGTCCCCGGCCCTTAGAATGGGTCTGCCATGAGCCCTGTCCCGCCGCCGTACCCGGAGCTGGACCTCCACCGCCTGACGGTCGAAGAGGCCCTGCCGAAGCTGGAGCAGTTCCTCTATG
>CALMBS010000440.1 GCA_937860285.1 uncultured Chloroflexota bacterium | reverse complement strand
GCCGGCGCCCGCGACCCCCCCGCTATCGCCTCCACCGCCCCCGACATCTGCTCCACGTTGCCCGCCGTCTGCTGCAGCGCCCCCGACTGCTCCGCCGCCCCCCTCGCCATCTGCTGTATGGTGCTGGTGATCTGCTGCGTGGCCTGGGCCGTCTGCTCCGCCGCCCGGCTGAGCTGCTTGCTGGCCTCCGACACGTTCCCCGCCACCGATTTCACCCGGCCCAGGAGCTCCTGCTGCCTCACTACCATCTCCGAGAGTGACCGCCCCAGCGCGTCCCGCTCCGACCGGGGCCTGACCTCCACCGTGAGGTCGCCACCGGCCAGCCTCTCGCTGACGCCGGCCACCTCCCTCATGTAGTCCAGCACCGATGAGTGCGCCTCGGCCAGCTCCCCGATCTCGTCACCGGACGTGAACTCAATCCGCTGACTGACGTCTCCCAGTGCCAGGGCCCGGGAGCTGCGCAGGAGCTTGGTCAGGGGCTGGCTCAGCACGTAGCGGAACACCAGCCAGATGCTGACCATGCCCACCAGCTGGATGCTGGCGATGGCCAGCCAGAGCTGCACTCCCAGCCTCCAGTACGCCCCAGACACATCGGCGGTGTAGACCCCGGAGCCGATGGTCCAGCCCCAGGGCTCGAAGGAAATCACATAGGCCACCTTCTCGCCAGCCTGGCCGCCATCAGAGTCCCTCCAGTAGAAGGTGTACCAGCCCTCGCCCTGCCCCTCACAGATCTCCACGATGTCCCTGAAGACCAGGTTCCCCTTCTCGTCCGTGTAGCCGCCAACATCGGTGTTCACCAGGTCGGGCCTGGCGGCGTCCGCCAGCAGCACCGGCTGGGCATCGTTGACCCAGAAGTACCCCCGGCTATCGCCGGACCCGAAGCTGACATCGCTCAGCGCCATCAGCGCGTAGGCCTGGGCATCGGCCCGGCTGGCCATGCCCGACACCTCCATGAACTGGTAGACCATGTTCACTGTTCTCCAGCCGATCTGGGTCTCTTCCATGGCCCTGGTCTTCATCTCCTGCCTCATGTTGTCCTGCAGCTTGGGCAGCACCCACAGCCACATGTAGAGGCTGTACAGCATGGTCACCACCACCACGACCAGGAACAGCTTCCCCAGCAGTCCGATCCTTATGCGCCTGTCTCCCAGCATCGGCATGTTCTCTTTCTCCTGTTCCGGGACGCCGCGGCCAGCCGCCAGACTGCCTCCCGCCCTGGCCGGCCGGACGGTCCCTGTTTGCCCGGTCAGACGGCTCCGGCTGCAGCCCCGTCCCTGGAAACCGGGGCGCCCACCGGCATCCGCCTCTCGTCACCGGCCAGCAGGCGGCCTATGTCCAGCAGGATCACCAGCTTCGTCTCCAGCTTGGCCACACCCAGGATGTAGTCCGCCTCCTCAGGCGCCACTATGGTCGAAGTGGGCTCGATCACGGACACCGGTATCCGCAGCACCTCGCTGACACCGTCCACGACCAGCCCCACATCCTGGCCTCCGACCTCGACCACCACTATCCTGGTTTCCTTGCTCTCCTGCCCGACCTCGAGGCCCAGCCTCTTCCTCAGGTCCATCACCGGGGTCACCTTGCCCCTGAGGTTGATCACCCCTTCCACCGACGCCGGGGCCCCCGGTATCTTCGTGATCGCCTGCATCCGGATGATCTCCCGCACGTTCATGCTGTCGATGGCGTAGTGCTCCGACGCCAGGTCGAACAGCACCAGCTGCTGCTCGGTCATCCGCTTCATCTCTTTCACCATGTGCTCACCCTCTTCCGGCCCGTAGTGCCGGCGCTACCGTTGCCTTTCGACCCGGCCCGGCGCATCCGCCTGGTCCACCCTGAATCGCGCCACCGCCCTCTCCATCTCCTCTGACATGTCGGCCACGGACTGCGCCGCGGCCAGCGTCTCCGCCACCTGGGCCGACATCTGCTCCACCGAGGCCGACACCTCCTGCGAGGCCGCGCTGTTTTCCTCAGCCACCCCCGCCGTCGATTCCACCGACCGGGACATGATGCCGGAGCTGTCCGTCATCTGCGCCGTGGCCGCGGCATTCTGCTCCACTATCCGGTTGATGCGGTCGATGGCATCCACCATGCCGCTGCTCAGGCTCTGCAGGTCCTGGGCCGCCGCCGATATCTGCTCCACCTGCCTGGCCACGCTGCGGGACCGGTCCAGGATCCCGTCCAGGGCAGCACCGGCATCCGTCGCCAGCTTGTATCCCACCTCCACGTCCTGGCTGCCCTGCTTCATGGCGCTGACCGCCTCCGCCACACCCGTCCGTATGCCGTCCACGATGGTGGCTATCTCCCTGGTAGCCAGCGACGATCTCTCCGCCAGCTTCCGGACCTCGTCCGCCACCACGGCGAACCCCCGGCCCTGCTCCCCGGCGCGCGCCGCCTCTATGGCGGCATTGAGGGCCAGCAGGTTGGTCTGCGCCGCGATATCGTCGATAGTGGCCACGATCTGGCCGATCTCCCCGGACCTTTCGCCAAGATCGGTGACCCTCACCGCCACCGTGTCCATGGCCTTCTTCACCTTGTCCATGCCGGTGACCGTCTCGTGCGTCATGCGGGCCCCTTCGGCGGCGGAGGCCGCCGTGCTCTGCCAGACCTCCATGCCCACCCGGGAGTAGTTGGTGACCTCGGTGATGGCGCCGGAAACCCTCTTCACTATCCCGGTGGCCTCATTCACACCCTCGGCCTGCTCCTGTGAGCCCACGGCTATCTGGGCGATGGCGCTGGACAGCTGCTCCGCGCTGCTGGCCGTCTGCTGCAGCGAGTTCGACTGCTCCGCCGTCCCCCTGGCCACCTGCTGGATGGTGGAGGCAATCTGCTGGGTCGCCTGTGCCGTCTGCTCGGCGGCCTTCGTCAGCTGCCGGCTGGCCTCTGATACGTTGGCCGCCACCAGCTTCACCTTCCCGATCAGGTCACTCTGACGGGCCAACAGCTCCCGGAAGGCATTCCCAAAGGCGTCCTCCCCGGAGAGGGGCCTGACCTGGACGGTCAAATCGCCATCGGCCACCCTGGCGGCTACCTCCGCCATCTCCTTCATATAGTCGATGACCCTGGACTGCGCCGCCGCCAGCTGCCCTATCTCGTCCTGCGACGTTATCTCGATCTTCTGCTCCACGTCCCCCATGGCCAGGGCCTCGGAGGTCCTGACCAGCGAAGCCAGAGGCTTGCCCAGGACGAAGTGGGTCGCTGGCCAGAAGAGCAGAAGACCGACGATGCCGACCGCACCGAAGGCTATGCCGATGGTGTTCCGGAAAGGCACGTAGCCCGCCATGACATCGTCGGTGTAGATGCCGCTCCCCACCACCCAGCCCCAGGGCTCGTAGGCCTGCACGTAGCAGAGCTTCTCCCGAGTGCCGCCCGGAGCGTACCGCCACTGGAAATCGTAGATACCGCCCCCCCGGCTCTGGCAGAGCTGGGCCATCTCCACGAAGACCAGCTCCCCGTCGGCGCCGGTTATGCCTTCCACGCTGGTGTTGACCAGGTCCGGCACAGTCGGGTCCACCAGGAGCACCGGCTGGTGGTCGCTGACCCAGAAGGTGTTCCGGCCGTCCTCGCCGTGACGCAGCCGGTTCATCTCCGCCAGCGCGTAAGACTGGGCCTCGGCCGTTGACAGCATCCCGGCTTCTTCCATAGAGTGGATGGAGTCGAGCACGCCCACGACCATGAGCACGCTGGATTTCACCTCCGCCCGCTGCTCGCTGAAGATTCGGGCCTGGATGCCGGGCAGGACGTAGTAGCAGAAGACCAAGGCGATGGAGGTGGCCAGGATCATGCCCAGCAGCCACATCTTGAGCAGCAGCCCGGCCCGCAACCGACTCCTTATGAACGCCGCCATGTCTGCACTCTTCCTCTCTCCCCTTGCCAGGGAGGATGCCTCCCGGAGCCGCACCCCGGCTCGGCGGGCCGGGGCCCATGCCCGACCATGCGAACAGCCGGGCCCGGCCGGGGCCATGTCCCCCGCCCGGCCCCCAAGCCAGGCCCTATTCTAGTTTTCGGGTGTCACTCAAATGTCTCACCCATCAGGGGGGCCCTTACAAAATCGTCTCGACCATTCGCCCGGAAGTTACAAAACTATGACAGGATCACGCCGCGACGGGGTCGGGGCGCCGGTGGTCCGGGGGACGACGGGAGGGGTATGGGGAGGGGCGGGAGGGGCGGCGGGGCCTACGGCACAATGATGGGTTCCCGGGAGGCGACCTTCTCCCGGGCCGCCGGGGCCCCACCGCCCGGCGTGGCCCGGGCGCTGGTGGAGAACTCCCTCTCCACGGACTGGCGGTGGAAGTTGTTCATGGCACAGAAGGGTATCAGGCGGGCCCCGGTCTTCCGGTCCGGGACTCCGTAGTGGAGGCAGCACCGCTGCACCCGGTCGAGATCGAAGTTGTAGGGGTCCATGAACTGCATGATGCCGATGGAGACCCAGTTCTGGCGCATCCAGTCGTCCATCAGCGCCCGGCCGGTCTGGCGGCTCCAGGTCTTCAGCAGGGGAAGGAGCCTCAGCCAGAAGCCGGGCTTCACGTGCAGGGCAAAGCCGATGACCAGGTCCCGCATGATCCCCGCCCGGGATTTCTTAGCCTCGAAGGCCCGCCTCATCCTGGCGTAGAACTTCTCATTGTCGATGAAGCGGCTGATAGGCACCAGCTTGCCTTTCTCCAGCGACGCCAGGGCCACTACGCCGCAGTGGGGATGTATACAGAACTCACGGTGCCTCCCGCCCTTGGTCACCATCTTGGCCAGGGTCTCCGTCATGGTGAGGGTGAAGAAGTCGCTCGTCTTGATCTCGCCCTGCGTCTGCTCCTCGAAGAGGCGCATGACGTCCGAAGTGGTGATCCTCATCTCCTTCAGCCGGGTGCGGTCGATCCGGCCGGAGAAGCTCACCGGCTGGTAGACGATGTGCCGGATGACGTCGGAGTTGGCGGCCACGTACCGGACCATGTCGCCCACCTGGCCGTCGTTGACCCCTCTGACGATGGTGGCCACCAGGATCACCTTGTCGTAGCCTATCTTCCGCGCGTTGTCGATCACCTTCTGCTTGACCGGCCAGAGATCACGCCCCCTGGCCTTCAGATAGGGCTCAGGCGTCACGCCGTCGAACTGCAGGTAGATGTAGACCCCGAGGTCGCGCAGGGCCTTGAAGTACTCGATGTCCGCGGCCAGCCGCAGGCCGTTGGTGGCCACCACGATGTAGTCGATCCCCTGGTCCCGCTCCATCTTGAGGACGTCGAGCAGGTCCTCCCTCACCGTTGGCTCGCCGCCGCTGTTCAGTATGCCCTGCACGACATTGGGCTCGTTCATTCGCCTGGCATACTCCACTATGCCTCTCAGCTGGTCCATCGTGGGCTCGTAGACGTATTCCCCGGCCTGGGCGGCCGCGAAGCAGATGGGGCACTTCAGGTTGCACCGGTTGGTCAGGTCCATGATCATCAGGGTGGTGCGGGTGGTGTGCCTCTGGCAGATGCCGCAGCCCTGCGGGCATCCCAGATCGGTCTTCCGAGGCTCGGTCATCCCCGTGCCGTCATCCCGGCACTGCTCAGCCCTGACGTACTCCTGGTAGTCGCTCCAGTAGACATCCTCGAAGCTGCCGTGCTCGGGGCAGGTCTTCTTCATGATCACCTGGCCCTCGACCTCCCATAGCTCGGCCTCCAGCGGCTTCAGGTCTTCGGGACAGACCGACGTAGTCTTCTTCAACAGCATCATCGGGCACCTCTGATCCCCCACCGATAGTCGGCCCGGCGGCTGGCGCCCGCCAGGTCGTCTCGATTCTAGCATTGACATAAGGTGGGGTCAAAGCAGGCCGAAGGCGGATTGCGGCCTGGATGCCAGCTCGGGTTTTGTTGCTGCGCCGCTCGGGGCGGCCCTACGACTTCTTCTTCCCAGGCTGGGGCGGGGCGGCCTCTCCCGCCTCACGGCCAAAGAACACCTTCATGTGCGGCCAGGGTATCTCGATGTTCTCCTCGTCGAAGGCCTTCTTCAGCCTCAGGCGCAGCTCGCCCGTCACCGGCCACTGCTGACCGGGCCGGGTGTCGCCCAGTATCTTGATCTCCACCGCCGAGTCCCCGAAGCTGTCCACCCGCAGCACCTGGGGCGCCTTGAGGATGTGGGGGGACCAGGCGGGGTCCTCCGCCAGCTCCCGGCCGGCCCGGTTGGCCACCGCAATGGCCCTGTCCAGGTCCGTGCCATAGGCCACGCCGACGTTCAGGTTGACCCGCGACCAACCCTTGGTCAGATTGCTGGCCACCCTGATCTCACCGTTGGGCACCGAGTGCACGGTGCCGTCCAGGTCCCTCAGTATCGTTCTCCGGAGGTTGACGTCCTCCACCAGGCCGGAGGCATCGGCGATCTTGACCACGTCACCCCGGCGGTACTGGTTTTCCAGCAGAATGAAGAGGCCGGAGATGATGTCCTTCACCAGGCTCTGGGCCCCGAAGCCGAGGGCGATGCCCACCACCCCGGCACCTGCGATCATGGCGGACACGTTCAGGCCCAGCTTGTCCAGGATCATGAAGGCGACTATGGACAGGATCAGCGCCTGCAGCGAGGCCACCAGCACCGCCGACAGGGTGTCGGACCGCTTCTTGACCTCCTCGTCGGTCTGGTCGCCGCGCGACCTCTGGACCGACCTCTGGATGACCTTGGGGATGACCGCGGTGGCCAGCAGCACCAGCGCCAGGCCCACCAGCCCCAGGATGGCGATCCACCTCCCGGGGTCTCTCAGCCAGTCCTCAGTGGGCACCACGAACCTTTCGTTGACGTCCTCGAAATCCAGCATGTCCAGGACCAGCACCACGGCGGAGAAGAGCCCGATGATGGGGACGATCCACTTCAGGGCGGCCATGATCATGTCATCCAGGGGGCTCGGCGTCTTGGAAGCCACCTCGGCGATGTAGATGTCTATCAGCACGCGCAGGACCACCACGGCGGTGTAGACCCCCATCACCACCAGCAGGATGGGCGAGACGGTCCCCACCGGGTCCTCCCAGGACTCAGGCACCACAGCGATGTGGACTGCGGCGAAGACCCCCAGGAAGAAGCACCACAGGAGCGTGGCGACGCGCGTAGAGTGGAGGATGACGTCGTCCCACTCGGTCTGGGTCTTCCCGGCCATCTTCTTCAGCCACCGGTACACGAAATACCGGACCAGCAGGGCCAGGCCGGTGATGATCACCATGGCCGCCACCGGCACAATTACCCGCCAGGCCAGGTTCTGGTCCCGCAGAAACTCGTCCATATGCCGAACTCCTTCCGGCCGCTGCCGGCGACTCCGATGGTAACGACTGATGTGAAGTAAGTCAACAGGCGTCCCGGACCGGGCTTGCCAGGCGATAGACCGCGGCCTATGATAGTGACTACCGATCCAGGCAGCAGGAACGTGAAAGGAGGGCCGAGACCATGATAATGCGCTGGCTTACTTGCGGTACAGGGAGTGTGCATATCGTAGGGACCTGCCCTGACTGCTATGCCACCCAGGGAGGGCTGATGCTGGGGACAGCCGCCACCGGGTATGCCGGCCGTATCACCGCCAAGTGCGTCGACTGCGGGAAGTCCATCGACTACTACGTCGATTCCACCGTGGAGAAGATATGGAAGCTGGACCCGGTGGAGTCGAAAGGGGTCAAGCTCGATCATTGACCCCGAGCCGCCCTGACCGCTTCACGGCACACTGAGGCGGCGCCTCAGTGTGCGCCGTCCGTGATCAGTCACCCCCTCCCGGCGAAACCGTCATGAACCTCTATCTGGGTATCGACATCGGCTCAGTCACCATCAAACTGGCCCTGATTGACCGTGCCGGCCATTTCGTCGACTCCGTCTACCGCCGGACACAGGGCCAGCCGGTCCAGGCCCTGCAGCAGGGCCTGGCCGAACTGCGCGCCAGGCTCCCCGGAAAGGCCGCCATCAGGGGCGTGGGCACCACCGGCAGCGCCCGCTACCTGGCCGCCGCCATCGCCGGCGGCGATGTGGTCAAGAATGAGATCACCAGCCAGGTGGTGGCCACGGCGCGCACGGTGCCCGCGGCCCGCACCATAGTGGAGATCGGCGGACAGGACAGCAAGCTGGTGCTCCTCGAGGACGGGACGGTGGCGGATTTCAGCATGAACACGGTCTGCGCCGCCGGGACGGGGAGCTTCCTGGACCACCAGGCGGCGCGGTTGGGCATCGCCATCGAGGACCTCGGCGCCCGGGCCCTGCGCAGCCGCCACCCCGTCCGCATCACCGGCAAGTGCACCGTCTTCGCCGAATCCGACATGATCAGCAAGCAGCAGATGGGGCACCCCCTGGAGGACATACTCTACGGACTGTGCCTGGCGCTGGCCCGCAACTACCTGGCCAACGTCGGCCTGGGCCGTGAGATCAGGACGCCGGCGGTGTTCCAGGGAGGCGTGGCCTTCAACCAGGGCATGGTAAGGGCCTTCAAGGAAGTCCTGGGGACCGGCGAGGTCATGGTGCCGCCGCACCCCGAGGCCATGGGCGCCATTGGCGCCGCGCTTCTGGCGCTCGAGGAGATGGGGCCCCGCACAGGTGGGGCGCATGAATGCGGGCCGCGTGACCGCGCGGCGGGCGGCCGGCCGCCGGCCGTCGAAGCCCGGACCGCCTTTGCCGGGTTTGCGGTCAGCGAGGCCCTGTACACCACCACCCCCTTCGAATGCCGGGCCTGCCCCAACCTCTGCGAGGTGGCCCGGGTGTCGCTGGACGGCCGGGTCATCGCCACCTGCGGCGGCCGTTGCGACCTGTGGGAGCACGCCCCAGCCGGGGACCCGGCGGCCGGGCCGGCACGGCGCCGGAAAGAGGTGCCCGCCAGCGGAGGACGGCGGAGGAGGCAGCGGGAGTGACTCGCCGGGCAAAGGTCATCGCCACCATCCTGGACGATCCGGCCAGGCCGGCCTGCGAGGCCCGCTGCGGCCTGGACCTGTCGTCAGAGGAAGTCCGCCGGTCCACCGCCGAGGCCCTGCGCGGGCGCTTCGGCGGACAGGTGGAGCTGCAGTACACAGCGCTGGACGCCTCCCGGGCCGCAGTGCCGCCCGAAATCGCCCGGAGGCTCCACGCCGGCGACCTGGTCCTGCCCCTGCTGCTGGTCAATGGCAAGCCCCGGATATCGGGGTACTTCGACCTCCACGCGCTGCAGGAGGTCATCCAGGCCGAGATAGAAATGGCCGCCCCGTGAGAGGGGCGGCCATGCGAAGTCCAGACTGCGGGCGGGGCTAGCGGCCCTTCCAGACCGGCTTGCGCTTCTCGGCGAAGGACCGGGGCCCTTCCTGGGAGTCCTCCGTCCTGGCCAGCCGCCGGCTCATCTCGATCTCCATCTTGAGGCCCTCGGCCAGGCTGGTCTCGATGCCGCGCAGGGCCAGCTCCTTGACCGCCCTGACAGCGCAGGGGCCGTTCTCGCAGATCTGGGCGGCCAGCGCCTCCGCCGTCGGCATCAGCTGCGCGTATGGGACCACCTTGTTGACCAGCCCGACGCGGTAGGCTTCCTGGGCATCGACGAAATCGCCGGTGATCAGCATCTCCAAGGCCTTGCCGAAGGGGATCAGCCGGATCAGCTTCTGGGTGCCGCTGTTGGCCGGGATCACGCTCTGCTTGACCTCGGCCAGCCCCAGCCTGGCGTTGTCGGCGGCAATGCGTATGTCGCAGGCCATGGCCAGCTCCAGCCCGCCGCCGGTGCAGATGCCGTTGATGGCCGCGATCACCGGCTTGAAGGTCTCCAGCCCGCGCATGGGGTTGACCTCGGGCAGGGGCTGGGCCGGGCGCTTGTCCTCCGGGATCTTCATCCACTCCATGACCTCTTTCAGGTCCTGTCCGGAGCAGAAGGCCTTGTCGCCCGCCGCACTGACGATGGCCACCCAGACCTCGGGGTCATCCCGGAAATCGATCCAGGACTTCACCAGGAGGTCCCAGACCTCGGCGTTCATGGCATTGCGCGCTTCGGGGCGGTTCAGGATGATGTGAGCCACCCTTCCCTTTTTCTCGTAGATAAGTCCGGGCATTCCTCCAACCTCCTTCTAGCTGCAGTTGTGCCTAATTCTACGCCAAAACACCGGGCCTCGACAAAAGGGCGCGCCCGCCGGGCCGCCTGCTCTGTGGCCGGCGAAACCGGTTCGTGCACGACATAAAATTCTTGCAACGAGGTTGCCCCGCCGTCTATAATGCTATCATCGGTTCGCGTGACCGCAACAACGCCTGCTGAACAGCCAGAACGGGATCCGGGACCTTCTTCCGCAGCCGCCCGCAGGTACTCTCGAAGGCGCCAGGAGAACCATCCAGCCGTCGCATGATCAGCAGGCAATTCGTATGCAGCCATGGGCAAGACACTCGCTGAGAAGATCCTGAGCGCCAAGTCCGGCGACAACGTGAAGGCGGGCAACATCATCATTGCCAACGTTGACCTGGCCTTCGTTCAGGACACCACCGGGCCCCTGGCCGTCAGGCAGTTCCGGGCGGCCAGGTTCACCAGGACGGCGGCCAATGCCCGGGTGGCGGTCTTCCTGGACCACGCCTCCCCCAGCCCCAACGCCGCGCTGTCGGACGACCAGGCCCTGCTGCGCGAGTTCGCGCAGCAGACCGGGGCCACGATCTCCGATGCCGGCGACGGGGTGTGCCACCAGATAGTGGCCGAGTCCCTGGCCAAGCCGGGCGACCTCGTGATCGGCGCCGATTCCCATACCACGACGGCCGGCGCCCTGGGGGCCTTCGCCTGCGGCATGGGGTCCACCGACACCGCGGTGGCCATGGCCCTGGGCCAGACCTGGCTCCGCGTGCCCGAGAGCATCCTCATAGCGCTCTCCGGCGCCTTCTCCCCGGGGGTCTACGCCAAGGACCTCATCCTCTATCTCATCGGCCTTCTGGGGGCGGACGGGGCCACCTACAAGGCCCTGGAGTTCGGCGGGGAGGGGGTCATGTCCCTGGGCATGTCCGGCAGGCTGACCGTGTCCAACATGGCCGTGGAGGCCGGGGCCAAGGCCGGTCTCTTCCCGGCGGACGAGGCCACGCGCTACTACCTGGCCAGCCAGGGCCGGGTGGGCAGCTACCGCAGGATCCAGCCGGATGAGGACGCCGTCTACGAGCGCACCATCGAAATCTGGCTGGGCGACATACAGCCCATGGTGGCCCGGCCCCATACGGTGGACAACGTGGCCCCGGTCAAGGACGTCAGCGGGATCAAGATCCACCAGGTCTTCATCGGGACCTGCACCAACGGGCGCCTCGAGGACATGGCAGTGGTGGCCAGGATTCTGAGCGGGAAGAAGCGGCACCCCCGCACCCGGCTGATCATCGCCCCGGCCTCTCGGGAAGTGCTGCAGGCCTCGATCCGGGGCGGGTACATCCAGACCATGATCGATGCCGGCGCCATCATACTGCCCCCGGGCTGCGGACCCTGCCTGGGCCTGCACCAGGGGATCCTGGGCGACGACGAAAGCTGCCTGTCCACAGCCAACCGCAACTTCGAAGGACGGATGGGCAACCCCGATGCCTACGTCTACCTGGCCAGCCCGGCTACCGCCGCGGCCACGGCCATAACCGGGCACATCACTGACCCGAGAGAGGTGATTTAGGTGCTGACCGGAAGGGCTTTCAAGTTCGGGGACGACATCTCCACGGACCACATCATCCCGGGCCGCTATGCCCACCTGAGGAGCAACCTCCCCGTCCTGGCGGCGCACGTCATGGAGGATGCCGACCCGTCCTTCGCCGGCAGGGTGAAGCCGGGGGACTTCATCGTCGCCGGCAGCAACTTCGGCCTCGGATCGAGCCGGGAGCACGCGCCCCTGGTGATCAAGATGGCCGGTGTCAGCGCTGTCCTGGCCAAGACCGTGGCCCGCATCTTCTTCCGGAACGCCATCAATCTGGGCCTGCCCATCCTGCTGTGCGACACCGACCGGATCGCCGACGGTGACCAGCTGGAGGTGGACCTGACCAGCGGGACCATCAGGGACCTGACCAACGGCGAGTCCCTGACCTCCGGCCGCATACCGCAGGCCATGCTGGACATCCTCAATGACGGCGGCCTGCTGCCCTACATCAACAAGCGCGGCGGATTCAGGCTCTAGGAACATGAAGCACGATATCACCCTCATCCCGGGCGACGGTGTGGGCCCGGAGGTGACCGACGCCGCCGTCCGCGCCGTGGAGGCCACCGGCCTCCAGGTGCGCTGGGAGACGGTGCACATGGGCCAGGCGACCCAGGACACGATGGGGACTCCGCTCCCGGAATCGGCCCTGGCATCGATCAGGAAGAACCGGACGGCCCTCAAGGGGCCGGTCACCACGCCCGTGGGGTCCGGCTTCAGGAGCGCCAACGTGGCGCTGCGGAAGGCGCTGGACCTCTACGCCTGCGTCCGGCCCTGCAAGACCTATCCCGGCGTACCGTCGCCATTCGAGGGCGTCGACCTGGTGATAATCAGGGAGAACACCGAGGACCTCTACAGCGGCATCGAGTTCCAGGAGGGCACGCCGGAGGCGGCCGAGGCCATCGATCTGGTCCGGCGGACCCGGGGCGAGGTTCTCGGCCGGGATTCCGGCCTCTCCATCAAGGCCATATCGGAGACCGCCAGCCGGAGGATCGTCCGCTTCGCCTTCGAATACGCCCGGGCCCACCGGCGGAGGAAGGTCACGGCGGTGCACAAGGCCAACATCCTGAAGTTCTCCGACGGGCTGTTTCTGGCAGTGGCCCGTGATGTAGCCGGGCAGTACCCGGACATCGAGTTCGAGGACCGGCTGGCGGACAACATGAACATGCAGCTGGTGCGGCAACCAGGGCAGTTCGACGTGGTGGTGGCCCCCAATCTCTACGGCGATCTGCTGTCGGACCTGTGTGCAGGGCTCGTCGGCGGCCTGGGCGTCGCACCCGGGGCCAACTTCGGGGAGGGGATCGCCGTGTTCGAGGCCGTCCATGGCAGCGCGCCGCGGCACGCGGGCCGCAACAAGGTCAACCCCATGGCCATGATGCTCTCCGCGGCGCTCATGCTGCGGCACCTGGGCGAGCCGGACAGGGCCGACCGCCTGGAGAGAGCCGTGGCGGAGGTGATCGCGGACGGCCGCCAGGTCACCTATGACATCAAGAGGGGCGGGGCCGGCCCGGCCGCGGGCACGTCTGAGGTGGCGAAGGCGGTGGCGGAGCGGGTCAGGCACCTGGAACCGGCCTAGGCGGGAGGAGACGATGGGGCGGATTCACATCATAGACGTGACCAACCGGGACGGCGTGCAGACGGCCAAGCTCGGCCTCTCCAAGCTCGAGAAGACCATGCTCAACCTGTACCTCAATGCCATGGGGATCTTTCAGTCGGAGTTCGGCTTCCCCACCACCCGTCACGAGAAGAACTACCTCGAGGCCAACCTGGAGCTGGCCCGGAAGGGGGTCCTGCAGCCGATGCGGCTGGCGGGGTGGCTGAGGGCCGTGCCCGGCGACGTCGAGCTGGCCTTCAAGCTGGTCCCCGGGCTGCGGCACGTCAATCTCTCTATCTCCACATCCGACCAGATGATCCAGGGCAAGTTCCTGGGCCGCAAGACCCGGGAGGACATCCTGCAGACCATGGTGGAGGCTGTCGCCGCCGCCCGCTCGCATGAAATCGATTCCATAGCGGTGAACGCCGAGGACGCTTCCCGGACGGACCTGGACTTCCTCATCCGGTTCGGCCTGGCGGCCAGGGAGCAGGGAGCGGTCCGGATGCGGTACTGCGATACCCTGGGATACGACAACCCCTTCACCATATACGACACCATCAAGACCCTGGCCCGGGAGACCGGCATGGGGATCGAGGTCCACTGCCACGGTGACCTGGGAATGGCCGTAGCCAACTCCATCGCCGGCGCCAGGGGGGCCATGGACGGCGGGCAGGACGCCTACATCAACACCACGGTCAACGGCATCGGCGAGAGGGCGGGCAACGCCGACCTGGTGGCCGTCATCCTGGCCGCCACCAAGTCGAAGGGCTTCGCGGAGGAGTACCCGCTGGGCGATGAGATCGACCTCTCCCTGGCCTGGAGGATCGCCCGGTACGCCAGCTACGCCTTCGGGGTCCCCATCCCCATCAACCAGCCGGGGGTGGGCGCCAACGCCTTCGCCCACGCCTCCGGCATCCACGCCGACGGAGTGCTGAAGGATACCAGCAACTACGAGCTCTACGACTACCTGGAGCTGGGCCGGGGCGACTCGGAGACGGTGGAGACGGGCCGGGAGATATGCACCGGGGAATACGGCGGCATATCCGGCTTCACACACGTCATGGGCCGAATGTCGGTCTCGTTCGCTGACCGGGAAGAAGCGCACCGCGTCCTGGAGCTGGTCCGGTACGCCAACGTGGAGGCCCAGAAACCGCTGGTCGAAGAGGAGCTGCTCTTCATCGCCCGGCAGCCGGACATCGCCCGGCAGCTGCTCACACTGACACCGCTCTACGAGCGCTGACGGGTTTTGACCTCCCACCCCGGCCTGCCTATAATGGGCCGCGAACGCTGATGGACGTGACGACCTTGTGATGGGGAGGCACCCGTCTGAGACTTCGTGGTGAGATGGCTGAGCTAGCCTGTCCCCCGGGGACAGTCGTTGAAGCATAATCTCTTCGCCCTTCTGGTCTGCACCGCCCTGGCGCTCCTGGCCGCGCTGGCTCCGGCCGGCGTGGCGCTCCCGGAGGTCCAGGCCGCGTCTTCCAGCGTCACCAACGACCCGGCCGGGGACCTGGCCGTCTTCAGCCAGGACTTCACCGGTATGAGCGAGGTCCCGGGGAACGTCTGCCTGGCCTCGGAGGTCGGGGGCGGCTACATGGAGAACGTCACCCTGTCGTACAGCGGGGCCGACCACTGCGTCTCATTCGACGGTACCCAGGGCGCGCTGGGCAGGCTGTTCGTCGGAGGGCTGTCGCCCTCGCTGTCGACCACCCTCAGTTTCGAGATGGCCCTGGGCCGCTCAGAGGAGCATGCCACCATCAACGTGTTCGCCGGCGGCGCCTGGCTGGCCATTCGGGTCCTGGATGACACCCCCACCGATGACCTGCTGATAACGTCCTGCTACTACAACCCGACACTCTCGTACAGCAGCGTGACCCAGGACCTGGGCTTCAGCACCAACGGGCGGTTCAAGATCAGCATAACGGCCAACAGCGTCACCAGGATCAACAGGATATACCTCAATGACGTGGAGAAGCTGGCGACCCCCTTCACCGGCTACAGGGAGTCCGCCCCCATCACTCTCTACGACCAGTTCGTGAACCCCTTCATGTTCTTCAGCTTCGACTCGATATACCCGGGACAGTCCGCCTGCCTGCAGCTCTACTCCATCGAGCAGACGGTGCCGCAGTACAGCTACGTCACCCCGGTATCCAACCCCAGGGTGACCTCCTTCGGCGTCGATGGCCCGCATGCCTGGGACACGGTGGACACCGGGCTCTCCCTGGTGGGCGGCGGGACCATCTGGGCCGATCCCACCTTCATCGACGACTACTCCCTGTCGGACCTGGCCGAGCTCAAGGCCCTCATCGCGGACGGATGGGAGCTGGGGATACACTTCAGCGCCAGGCTGTCCGACCTGCCGCTGGCCGACGCCCTGTCCTTGATGTACAACGAGACCGCCGACGTGGCGGGGGTGTTCGGGCAGGCGCCGACAACGTGGTGCAGCCTTCAGGGTGGGGACAATGCCACCCACGCCGAGTACGCCTACACGCACCTGGGGCTGCTGTCCCGGAACGGGCTCAATGGCTCCGGCGCCGGCCTGACCAATGTCGGCAACCTGGGGGAGAACTGCTGGGGATTCTGGAGCCTCGTCTCGGCCGCCGGCGTGGTGATTCCCTCGTTTACCCACGAGCTGGACATCAGCCCGGCCATTCCCTACTCCATCAGTCCCGACAACTTCACCATCTTCGTGTCCAACTACGCGGACAATGGCATAGAGTTCGTGGGTTTCCGGGAGTACTGGGAGAAGGCCCAGAACTCGTACCACACCACCGTCTCGGGTCTCGTGTCCGACCCCGGGGTGTCTCTGAGCTTCACGGTGGCCAACATGGGCGGCCAGTCCCGCCTGCTGGTGAACGCGCCCTGGGCCGCTGCCGTTCTCGACGGCTCCGGGGGCCACGTGCCATATGACGTGTGCGACGCCGGCATAGTCATCGAGGTGCCCAACGGGACCTACACGGTGGCCTCGGCCCCCCGGCCCGACTTCTCCGTGGACCACCAGCTGGTGGTGGTGGGCCAGGCCGTCCAGTTCACCAATCTCTCCACCGGGGGACTGGCCCCGCTGGCCTGGGAATGGGACTTCGGAGACGGCAGCGTCAGTTCGCTGCAGGCCCCCTCGCACACCTACTCCAGCGCGGGCACCTTCACCGTGATGCTGCAGGTGACTGATTTCGCCGCCACCAGCGTCAACGAGACCAGGACGGGCTACATCACCGTGGCCGTGCCGCTCACCGTGACCACCTCCGCAGCCACCGCCCTGGGGGAGAGCTCCGCCAGTCTCAACGGAAACCTGGCCGCAGTGGGCCTGGCCGACAATGTCAGCGTGTTCTTCG
This sequence comes from uncultured Chloroflexota bacterium, assembly GCA_937860285.1. Taxonomy (GTDB): domain Bacteria; phylum Chloroflexota; class Dehalococcoidia; order UBA2247; family RBG-13-53-26; genus JAFGCL01. The sequence goes on along the minus strand of CALMBS010000440.1, from coordinate 2,825 downwards.
AGTGGGGCGCCACTGACGGCTACGGCAACGTGACCGCGGCGCAGTCCATGACCGCCGCCGGCACCTTCACCGCCGGCCTGACGGGCCTGGCCGGCAGCACCACCTACCATTTCCGGTCCCGGGCCACAGACGGCAGCTTGGAGGCCAGCGGGGCCGATTTCACCTTCACCACCACGCCCGCGGTGCCTCCCGATACCGCGCCGCCGGTCATCTCTCCGCCTTCAGCTGAAGCCATGGAGGATGGGGCCACCATCCTGTGGAGCACGGATGAGGCGGCGACATCACAGGTGGAGTTCGGCCCGACGGAGGAGTACGGCGAAGCCACCACCATCGACCCCGCTCTCGCCACCCGCCACAGCGTCGAGCTGACCGGCCTGGAGGCGGGCCGGACCTATCACTTCCGGGTGATCTCCAGGGATGCCGCCGGCAACGAGGCCGCATCGGCGGACGACACTTTCACCACGGAGGCGAAGGCCGGCGGCTGGAACCCGGCCCGGGCCTGGTTACTGATCAGCGTGGCCGCGATAGGCGGACTGGGCACGGCGGCCTTCGTCGGCTGGAAGCTGACCAGGGACTGACGCCCGCTTCTCCGCGCTGGATTGGGCTACAGGTCCCCGTCGTTGGGATACCCGTAGCTCTCCCAGTAGCCCTGGTAGCCGGGATCGTCTGAGAGCTCGATGCGGGTCACCCACTTGATCCACTTGTAGCCCCACTTGCTCTCCGCCACCAGTTGGAACGGCGCCCCCCTCTCCGGGGGCAGGTCCACGCCGTTCATCCGGTAGGCCAGCAGTATGTTCTGGCCCGCCAGGTAGTCGAGGGGCAGGGAGGTGGTGTAGCCATCGGCGGCGTGGAAGATCACCGTGTTCGCCCCGGGCACGGCCCCGGCCTCCGCAATCAGGTCCTCCACCAGCACGCCTTCCCACAGGATGGTGACGCTCCATCCCTCCACACAGCTCAGGGTCGCTACCTTCTGATATGCCTGGCGGCCGAGGGCCTCACCCAGGGTGAGCTCCCGGGGTGACTCCACCAGGCCGTCGACTGTGAGCCGGTAGCTTTCCAGATCCACATGCTGCACCCCCTTGATGGAGTTCTCGCGGAAGTCCGCCATCGATGAGAGGTCCGTTCCCTGGTACTGGGCGACCTCCACCTCCGGCAGGGTCTCCACCATTGCCGGGTTCCGCGCGGCACTCCTGGCCAGCAGGATGCCGGCGACCACAGCGCCGGCCGCCACCAGCAGACCCAGAGCCGCCAGCTTCCTTCTCATCACAGCACCTCCAATTCCCATCCTAGCAGCGCCCCGGGCTTGCGCAAGCGCATCCGGGCGCCGCGGCCCGGTCCGGGGACGGTTCCCGCGGCCGGCGGCCCCCGCCGTCCCGCAGGACGTTTCGGCCCGGAAAGGCCTTATGTTATACTGAAAAATAGGCACCAAACCCACTCGAGGAGGAACACCATGGACGCTGCGATCAAAGAGCTCAAGAAGAACGTGGTCATCAAGGCGGTCAAGGGCCTGTACCGGGGCCAGACCAGGATAGACGATGATGCCGGCTACCGGAACGAGGTGAAGGTGTGCCTGGAGCGGGCGCGCCTGCTGACCCAGTCGTACCGGGAGACGGAGGGGGAGCCCATGGTCCTGCGGAGGGCCAAGGGGCTGAAGAAGATCCTGGAGGGGATGACCATCTACATCCAGGACAGAGAGCGGCTGGTGGGCAACATGGCGGCGGACGTCAACTCCCTGCCGCTGTACCCGGAGCTGGCCTTCCGCTGGGTGGAGAAGGCCCTGGACAGCGAGTACCAGCACCTGCTTTCGGACGAAGGGAAGAAGGAGCTGAAGGAGATCGACAAGTACTGGGCCAAGCTGTCGGTGCACGGCACGGAGCGGAACCTGGTGCCGCCGGAGTACAAGATATTCACCGGGTACACCCCGGTGAGCGTGTTCAGCTACACCTGGGACATGGTGCTGCCCAACTACGAGAAGATCCTCAGGGTGGGCCTGGGGGCCATCATCCAGGAGGCCCAGGAGAGGCTCAAGGCCATCGGCAAGGACAGCTCCATGGACGCGAAGGAGTACCTGTCGCAGAAGCGGTTCCTGGAGGCGGCCATCATCAGCCTGCAGGCGACGATAGACTTCGCCAGGCGGTATGCGAAGCTGGCCCGGGAGAAGGCGGCGGCGGAGAAGCGGCCGGAGGAGAAGGCCCGGCTGGAGAAGCTGGCCCAGATCTGCGAGTGGGTGCCCCAGAACCCGGCGCGGACCATGCACGAGGCCATGCAGTGCTTCTTCTTCATCCACCTGATCGTGGGGTTCATCGAGCTGCCGTCGGTGGGCTGCGGCATCCGGCTGGACAAGGTGATGTACCCCTACTACAAGAAGGACCTGGACGAAGGGCGGATCACGAAGGAAGAGGCCCTGAACCTGATCGAGTCGGTGTGGATCAAGTTCGAGGAGATGGGCTTCATCCATCCGCCGCGGCTGTTCGGGTCGGCGGGGGGCGGGCTGGCGTGGCAGAACGTGACCCTGGGCGGGGTGGACGCGGACGGGCGGGACGCCAGCAACGAGCTGTCGTACATGATCCTGGAGGCGACGAAGGAGCTGCACTCGGTGCAGCCGCCGCTGTGCTTCCGGTACCATGACAAGATACCGCGGGCGCTGGTGCTCTCGGCCATCGACTGCCTGAGGACGGGGGTGGCGCAGCCGGCGTTCTTCAACGACAAGATGATGGTCCCCTACCTGCTGGAGAAGGGGATACCGCTGCATGATGCGCGGGACTACGGGATCAGCAACTGCATGTCCTGGGTGATCCCGGGCAAGGCCATGGTGTACCGGCAGG
>CALMBS010000439.1 GCA_937860285.1 uncultured Chloroflexota bacterium | reverse complement strand
ATCGGGGCCTGGCTGCTGTGCGGTGAGCGCCGGGCCATCGTGGACCCCGGCCCGGCATCGGCTATCCCGAACCTGCTGGGCGCCCTGCGTCAACTCGACATAAGCCCCGCGGAGATCGACTACATCATCCTGACCCACATCCACATCGACCACGCCGGCGGCGCCGGCATCGCGCTGCGCGCCATGCCCCGGGCGCGGGTGTTCGCCCATGTCCAGGCCTTCCGCCACCTCGTCGCCCCGGCCCGGCTCTGGGAGGCCAGCCTGAAGACGCTGGGCGACCTGGCCCCGGGTTACGGCCGGATCGAAGCGGTGCCCGAAGAGAGGCTGGCCATCCTGACCGACCTGGCCGCCATCGACCTGGGCCGGGCCGTGGTCCTGGAGGCGCATTACACTCCCGGCCACGCCGCCCATCACCTGAGCCTGTTCGACCGGGGAAGCGGTGTGCTGCTGGCCGGCGAGGCCGCAGGGGTATGCATCGATGGGGCTCTGCGGCTGGCCACCCCGCCCCCGTTCCGGCTGGATGAAACGCTGTCGTCCATCGACCGGCTGATGGCTCTGGAGCCGAAGACCATCTGCTATGGGCACTTCGGCGCCTATGGAGATGCCATGGACCGGCTGCGCCTGGCCCGCTCGAAGCTCCTGGCCTGGCACCGGACCGTGGGCCGGGCCGCCGGTGATGGCTTGGGGCCGGAGGAGACCCTGGCGGTGCTGAGGAAGCAGGACCCGGACCTGGCCTACCTGGACCGCCTGGACCAGGACGCCTATCGGCGGGAGCATGACCTCCTGATCAACACCATCAAGGGCCTGGGCCAGACAGCCGGCGGGTAGCGGACGCGCGCCCGGCGCCGTGCCGCAGCCCGGCTCCGGCCCGCTCTCACCGTCCGGCGCTCGTCACCCGGTCACAGCAGCGGCAGGTACCTCTTGACCTCGAAGTCGGTGACCGCGGTGCGGTAGAGGTCCCACTCTATCTTCTTGTTCTCGATGAAGGTGTGGAACACGTGGTCGCCCAGGGCCTTCTTCAGGAGCTTACTCCCCTCGGCCAGCTCGATGGCCTCCGCCAGGCTCCCCGGAAGCGTCCGGATGCCCTTCTTCGCCCTCTCCTCGGGCTTCATCTCGTAGACGTTCTCCTCCGAGGGCTCCGGCAGGGGGTATTCCTTCTCGATGCCCTCCAGGCCCGCCGCCAGGATGACGCTGAAGCAGAGGTAGGGATTGCAGGCCGGGTCGGGGGAGCGCAGCTCCATGCGGGTGGCGTTCTCCTGGCCGGGCTGGTACTGTGGAATCCGGATGAGGTCGGAGCGGTTGCGCCGGGCCCAGGTGATGTATACCGGCGCCTCGTAGCCGGGAACCAGCCGCTTGTAGGAGTTGACCCACTGGTTGTTGACCACGGTGATCTCGGGTATGTGCTTGAGCAGCCCCGCCAGGAAGCACTTGCCCTCCTTCGACAGGTGGAACTTGTCGTTCTTCTCGAAGAAGGCGTTGCGGTCCCCCTGGAAGAGCGATATGTGCACGTGCATGCCGCTGCCGTTGATGCGGGGCACCGGCTTGGGCATGAAGGTGGCGTAGACGCCGTGCCGCTGGGCCACTTCCTTCACCGCGATGCGGTACACCATGACGTTGTCGGCCATGGCCAGGGCATCGGTATAGCGCAGGTCGATCTCATGCTGGCTGGGGGCGGCCTCGTGGTGGGCGTACTCCACGTTGACCCCCATCTGCTCCAGGGTGATGATCGTCTGCCGGCGGAACTCGCTGGCCACGTTGGGAGGAGTCACGTCGAAGTATCCGCCCTTGTCCAGCGGGGTCACGTCCTCGTTGCTCTGGAAGTAGAAGTACTCCAGCTCCGGCCCCACGTAGCAGGTGAACCCCTTCTCGGCTGCCCTCTTGAGGTTCTGCTTCAGCACGAACCGGGGGTCGCCCTCGAACGGACGGCCGTCGGGCCAGTAGATGTCGCAGAACATCTTGCCGGTGGCGTGGTCCCTGGGGCGCCAGGGGATGATGGAGTATGTGCTGGGGTCGGGCCGGGCCAGCATGTCGCTCTCGTCGATGCGGACGAAGCCCTCCACGGAGGAACCGTCGAAGCCCAGGCCGTCCTTGAAGGCCCGGTCCAGCTCCTCCACCCTCACCGAGAAGCTCTTCAGGAAGCCCAGGATGTCGGTGAACCACATCCTGATGAACTTCACGTTCTGCTCCTTGATCTGGCGGAGCATGATCTCTTTGGCGTCGGCGGTCTTCTTCCGCGGTCTTGCCGGTTTCGCAGCCATCTCTCTCTCCTCTCACCCTCTCCGCAGGTGCGGCCGGATCAAATCTTGGACTCCACGGCCTCGCCGGCCATGACCCTGAACTCGGTAAGCGAGCCTCGCCCCAGGTCTTCGCCGCTGCGCAGGCGCACCGAGACGGCCTCCTCGGCCACCTCCTTGTCGCCCACCACCAGCATGTACGGTATCTTCTGCAGCTGCGCCTCGCGGATCTTGGAGTTCATCCTCTCCGA
>CALMBS010000438.1 GCA_937860285.1 uncultured Chloroflexota bacterium | reverse complement strand
AAGGAGGTCTTCGGGATACTCTCGGCGTCGCAGATTCCTATCCTCAAAATGGAACACTCTCCAACTGCCCTTGTCCCTCGGATCGAACCCCCCTGTCTGCCCACAGTAGAAGAAGCTCAGTATTCCTTCCGGTGGAAGCACGCGGAGGAAATCAAAGTCGGGCAGGTCACAGAGGTTGACCTGGGCGACGAAGTACTGGGGCAGGTTCCGCCACACAGGCCAGTCCACGTGATCCGGCAAATCCGGCCTGCCGCCGATCTTCGTTCTGCCCAATGGTGTTTCCTCTTCGGCCACCTGGCGCGTCACAAGCCGCAGTGACTCCTTGATGTTGTGCTCCAGGTTGGGGACCAGACGCGGTGGCCCATACCGGTGGATCAATCGAATAGCGTCGCCCCTCAAGCTCATCTGACCTGCCCCCTGTTCTCGTTGCAGCCAGCCCTGGTTCGCGCCCCGACGCCGGCGGTGCCTGGCGCCGCTTCCCGTCTTCGTAGATGGTCTGTGGATGGCTGCCGGCGCTTGTCGGCCATCCTGTGGGCGCGCTCCGCAGGTGCCGGACCATAGAGTCCGGACCTATCAGTATCCTACCGACCTGTCCGCTCTCGTCCATCGATCGTGAGTTTGAGCTCGGGCGGACTGGTATCGGCACCTGTCTGTAGCCTTGTGCTATCCGGGCGCCTCTAGTCGAGGTTCCCCTCGGTCCGCCAACGCTCGAGAGCTACTCCGGCGGCGAACACACGCAGCCTTTCCTCCACTTCCTTTCCGGTGTCGTCCATCGATGCGATCCTCTCCAATGTCGCTTCGGCCTGCCTGATCTCGTACCCCAGCCGCAGCAGGTCAGCTGCTGCCATGCCGCTGACACCGGTATTCTGATGGTTCAGGAGTTCCACCAGTATGGTCTTGTCAATGGTCCCCTCGCGCATCTTTCTTTCCATCTCCCCCAGGATCCTTGCCTGCCTGTTGGCCGTCCTGTGGTCGCCCTCCGCGAGCGATTTGGAACTGAGCGTGGCGGCGCTGATGTACCTCTGTTTGGCTTGCTCTCGTGTCTCCATAGCTGTCCACCCCAATGCGTACTAGTATCCATGCCTCCTAAGGACATTCAGCCCAAACTGGTACTGGTAGTCGAGGGGCTTGCCGGACAGATAATCCCTGACCCTCATAGTCCTTGAGTAGTACGGATCAATGGAGTTGTAGTAGGCACTGATTCTATTATGAGTTGCGTTGTCAATGGCAATCATGTTCTTTGGGTTGTGGATCAGTTGAGGATTGAATCCAGATCTACCTATCTGGCATTTCTCAACGATGTGATGCCAGGACTTCCCTGATCCTGCGCTGCCCAGAGCCCTCTTAAGTGCCCCGAATGACGGGAATCCGTTGGTTGCACTCCATGCCACTCGTACCGCGGCCCTGCCAGTCTTGAACGCTTTCACCGTTTCTGCGAACTTGTTGACGTACTTGCCACCAGTGACCGCCGTCCCGAATGCCGGGATGCAGGCCATCCATGAAAGCGAGGCATTCCCCCAGTCGCCCTCCATAGCGTAGGCCGAGCCGTTGATGAAATCGCATACATCCCCACCCCCAGGAAACAACCCGAGAACGTCCAGTCCGGTGTGCACGAGGCTCATCGGGTCTGCCTTCTGCTTGGGAGGTGGAGTATACGGCCCTATGTAGTACCCGGAACTGTAGGGGCCATACGATGTCAAATGGCCAGCGGTGCCCGCCGCCGCAATGGCACCGTTGGCAACGGACCCCAACTGTTCTGGCGTGAGGCTGGCAGGGGCTGTTGCTACAGGCGCGGGATTCGTCATCGCGGCCATCCCTGCCTTCATGGTTGTGATAGCGTTGCGGAAGGCCGAGGAGAATGAGCTGCCGCTCGCGTCAACGAGCTTCAGAGGGTTGTTGATGCAATAAGAGTACCTATTCAGGCACTGGGGGTTCACGAGGCTCTGCACGACGCTGTCCGCGCTGACGAACCGCCCGATGGTGGCATCATAGTAGCGCGCGCCGTAGTAGTACAGCCCGGTCTGGTCCAGCCGCTGGCCGGTGAACAACTTGTCAGTGTTCGGAGTGTTCCATGTGGAGCGCGTGCCACCGAAGGGGAAGTAGGCAACCTTGGAGATTAGGTCGCCAGAGGAGTTGCTGATGGCAACGGTGCTGCCGAGTTGGTCCTGGCAGACGTATTCGACGTCGGTCCCCTTCCGGTAGGCCACCTCCCTGATTCCCAGGTAGTAGTGGGTGGTTACCACGCTGGTAGTCAGGTTCTTCTCGTAGTACTGGTTGACGTACAGAACGGTCTCGCCGCGCTCGGTCTTCTCTACCCGGCTACCATCGCCGTCGTAGACAGCGGACATGGTGGTCCCATTGTCGCTGACCCCAACCAGCTGGTTCTCTACGTTCCAGGTCAGGGTCTGGCTGCCGCGTGTGACCATGTTTCCGTTGGCGTCGTAGGCATAGCTGGTGCTGCCGACGGCGGTGACTGCATGGGGCT
>CALMBS010000437.1 GCA_937860285.1 uncultured Chloroflexota bacterium | reverse complement strand
GGCACCACCACCTCCGCCGGCACCAGGCTGGGGCCCAGGCGCTTGACCACCATCAGTTTGAAGCGGTTGGCCCATTCATGCCGGGCGACGTCGTCACCCAGCCTCTGGCCGTGACAGGCGGCCAGTATCCCGGGCAGCCGCGACCCTACCTCCGGTGAGTCCTTCGCCCGGAAGGCCAGGACCACGACATAGGCCACGGGCAGGGACACCCCGCTGTCCTCAACGTGCCCGTAGTGCTCCCGCCCCGGCGCTTTGTTCTTTAGCTCTGCCATGCGGGGATTTATGAAGAGCACGGACCAGAGGGGCAGCTTCTGCTCCATGATGGACTGCATGAACTGTTGCACGTCGCCGGCGCCGGGGCAAGAGACGGCCCACACCTCCATCTCCTCCAGCGGCTGCACCCGCAGGGTGACCTGACTAATCAGACCGGTAGTGCCCTCCGCCTCGGCCACCAGGCCCAGGTCCGCACCGCTGAACTCCCTCACGGTGCCGTCCGGCAGCACGGCCCGGGCGCTGACCACGTTATCGCAGAACCACCCGGCCTCGTAGGACCCTATGCCCGCGCCGCCCTGTGCCAGCCACCCGCCCACCGTCGATGAAGGATAGCTCGACGGATAGAGACGGAGGGTCAGGCCCTGCCTGGCCAGCTCGCGGTCCAGCTTCTCCCACACGACTCCAGGCTGTACGGTGGCCGTCAGCCCGCCGGGATCGACACTGACCACCCGGCTCAGGCGATAGAAGTCGACCACGATCCCCTTCTTGACCGGGATCGCTCCTCCATATCCCGACGTGGCCTTCCCCCGCGGAGTCAACGCCACACGGTTCCTGGCCGCCCAGGTGACCAGCTCCACCAGCTCTTCCTCGGACACGGGCTGAACGACGGCATCCGGAGTGGTATCGCCCACCAGCGGCTTGATCAGCCCTGGTATCTCCGCAATGTCATGCCCGTACAGCCGGCGCTCCGTCCGGCCAAAGGCCACGCGTCCGCCGAACTTCCCCTCGAGATATGGCCGCTGGCTTTCCACAACGCTGGCCATCTGCCACCTCCATCGCTTTCGACTTCCGGGCCTGCCGGCGCTCGCGCCGCCCGCTCTTCCGTTGGTACGAGGCCCACGGCCTCGATCAGGCTACCGTCAGCCGAAACGCAGGCCGCTGCGGGCCCGGCCCACCCAGCTCTCGGGCAGGTCCACCTTCTTCACGTTGGCGCTCTCGCAGTAGGGGCACTGCGGCGCCTTCTCTCCCGGTTCGCCGCACGAACGCTCGTCAATATACGTGGCCCAGCACTGCTGACACTGATACCCGGTTACCGCCATCTTCTGCCTCCTTCACCCTGTCCACTCTGGATCTGACTGTCCCGGCCTCAGAGGATCCTCCCCAGCGCCCCGTTCCTCTGGATCTCCTCCGCAATGACCTGGCGCACCATGTCGCAGGCCTCCGCGATCCTGGGGGTGGCCAGGCTGTAGTTGACGATGCTGCCCTGCCTCTCGGTCCGGACTACGCCCGCCCGGCGCAGCACGCCCAGGTGCTGGGAGGCATTCGACTGCTTCAGACCGGCCATCCCGGCCAGCTGGCTCACCGACTTCGGGCCGTCCTTCAGCCCGTTGAGTATCATCAGCCGCTTGGGGTCGGCCAGGGCCTTGCACAGCTCCGCCTGCCTCCTGAAGATCTCCGCCTGATGCCCGGTTTCCGTTTGCTGGGTCAATCCTCACCCCCGCGCCAAGTATCTATTAACATATTATTATATGATAATATGTTACTATATTGGATACCCGCTGTCAATAGGCGTGGGCCGGTCGGAGCTGTTCCCTAGAGGTCGCCAACGAGGCGGCTCATGCCCGGGGAGCCGATGACCCTCTCGAAGTCGGGGTGGCGCTTCTCGTCCAGGTACCGGAACCCGGCCTTGCGGTAGGCCCGCTCGCCGGCGGTGTTGCCGATGTAGAAGCTGACCTGGGCCTGCCGGAAGCCCTCACGGCGCCCCTGGTCCAGGACCGCCTCCAGCAGGCGGCTGATGGCTCCCAGCCGGCGGAACTCGGGCCTGGCGGCCACCTGCTCCACCACCCAGGCGTCCGGGAGGAAATCCGAGTGGCAGGTCATGAAGGCCGCCAGCTTCTCCACCCCGGGGGCCATGTCCTGCTCGGTGAGCCCCATCTTCTGGATAACGTTGGCCAGGGGCACGGTCATGGTCTCCTCGCCGTTCTTCACCGGGTCGAAGCCCTCCAGAGCCGCGGCCGGGCGGCCGTCCACCTCCGCCACCAGGAACTCGGTGTAATAGGCCATGTGCCGCGGCCCCTCCAGGGCCAGCATCTCCAGGAACTGTAGACAGCGCTCCTCCGGCTGCGAGATGACGAAATCCCAGATCCCGACCTCCAGGTGGGACCGGCCGGCCAAGACCTCCTTCTTCGGCGGCTGTTTCGCGCGTTCGAGGTTCCCTTTTAGCAAGAAACCCCCTTAAAGTCAAGGCACCCTGATACCGCCCGCCGCCGGGGTGTGAGATCACTGAGAGGCCACCGTGGGCCGTCGCTCCACAGCACCGGAAACACTCGCCGCCAGCCGCCGTGATAATGTTCTGTGACCGTCGGTTTGACCCCTGAGATGTGCGTGAGAGGCCCGGGTGATAGACTCACCACTCACAGCAGGGGAAGCCAACGGGCAG
>CALMBS010000436.1 GCA_937860285.1 uncultured Chloroflexota bacterium | reverse complement strand
CGGTCTCGTGGCGGTACAGGTACATGTAGGCCTTGAGGTCGCCGCCGGCGCTGAACGCCCGGCCGGCGCCGGTGATGGCGATGACCCGGACGCTGGGATCAGGAGACAGCGTCTGCAGGGCGGCCCGCAGCGCCTTCACCGTGGCCCAGTTCAGGGGGTTCATCTCGTCCGGCCGGTTCAGGGTGATCAGCCCCATGAACTGATCAGGGACCTTCAGCGGCAGCTTCTTGATGAGCGCATAGTTCTGGTTTACTTCTGTCATTGATGATGCTCCAAAGCGTGTATAGGATGGCCAGGGGGCAAGAACCCGTTCACACTCCAATTATAGTGGGGCGCGAAGCCGCATTCAAATCCAAGTGCGCACCGGCGATTCGTCCGGCGTCTCTGGACAGCCGGCCCGGTGATGGGCGATACTTGGCCCGCATTTGCCTTATGGATACCCGGCCGGTCGAACAGGGAAGACGTCCTGCCCGAACGAGAATGCGCTTGGGAGGTGCACGAGCATGAGAAGAGTCGCCTGGCTGCTCCTGGCCGTGTGGATCACGGGCTGCCTCTGGTGGTGCCCCGCCTGCGGCGGAGACGAAGCGGGTGAGAGCGACAACACCCCCGACGGGCCCGCCTCCTGCGAGTGCCGTTGGGCCCAACTGGAGACGGGTACGTCCCACGGCTACCTGGAGAGTGTCTGGGGCAGCTCAGCGACGGATGTTTTTGTCGTGGGGCTGGGAGGCGCCATCCTGCACTACAACGGCAGCGGCTGGACACGCATGGAAAGCGGCACCGACCACGACCTGTACGCCGTGTGGGGCAGCTCACCCACCGATGTCTATGCCGCGGGCTATCCGACCCCGTCCGGGAGCGGCCCCATCCTCCACTACGACGGCTCCGCCTGGAGTCAGGTGTTCGGGGGTGATGGGACTTCCCACTGGTACTCGTTCTACGGCCTCTGGGGCACCTCAGCCTGGGACATCTTCGTCGTGGGCGAGGGCAGCGAGACGCGGCCCTCCATCCTGCACTATGATGGCAGCACCTGGAGTCCAGTGGACGCGGGCGGGACATATAGCCTTGTGGCCATCTGGGGCACCTCAGCCACGGACATCTTCGTTGCCGGCTCCGACGCCGGGAAGCGGCCTGTCATCCTGCACTACGATGGCAGCAACTGGAGCCCCATGGCCGGCGTGGAGGACGCCATGGCGCGCTTCTATCCGGCCATCTGTGACATCTGGGGCAGCTCACCGTCAGACATCTACGCCGCGGTGTACTTCCAGGGCCTCATCCACTATGACGGGCAGGAGTGGAGACAGGTGGATATCGACGAATACCAGCCGGCCGCGGTCTGGGGCTCTTCGGGCGCAGACGTCTACCTGGTGGGAAGCACGGAGAGCATGGAGCGCGGAGTCCTGCACTACGACGGGAAGTCCTGGAGGCTGATGGACCTCCAGGGGGCGGGCGGGGGCCTCTATGGCATGTGGGGGAGCGGCGCCTGTGACGTCTTCGCGGTGGGAGCCGGCATCATGCGCTGCGCCGAAAGCAGCTGACGCCGCGGCCCTACTCCGCGTAGTGGACGATATTGCCCAGATAGCCGCGACGACCAAACGGGGAGCCACCCACGGCGAAGACATCCGTCGCGGAGCTGCCCCAGACCCCCTCAAGCATCGAGCCCAGGTCCAGGGGGAAAGAGCTGCTCCAGCGCAACGCCGGCTGGGAATCAGCGCAGCCCGCCTGACTGACCAGGCCTGCAAGCACCATCGCCACCACAAGTAAACGACCCGTGGCGCCGCTCGCTCCAACTACGAGAGCTGTCACGCTTCGGATTGTACTCATCGGCACAGTCACCGTCAACGTCAACCCGGATGCCGACGCGGGCCGTCCCTCAACTTGATCCGCATGATACGCCAGGATAGAATGACGAACCCGGCGGCAAGTCATCGGGGTTGAAGGGCTTGGCCAGTAGCCTTGCGCCGCAGATCACGAGGGAGCTTGAATGGACAGAGACAAAGGAACCGGCATGTCCCTGCTGATCCAGGAAGTGCCGCCAGCTGACACGCCGATAGACCTTCTTTTGCTCGCCGACCCTTCGGAGGAGAAGGTTCGCTCCTACCTGCCAGGCTCAAAGTGCTTTGTCGCCACTAAGAATGGGACTGTGGTAGGTGCGGCCGTGGTCCAACCACGAGAAGCAGGTGCTCAAGAGCTCATGAGTATTGCCGTACACCCAGACCATCAGGAATCCGGCATTGGCACCGCCCTCCTGAAGTGGATCATCGATTTCTTTGAGAAGGCCGGCGCCACTCAATTGGAAGTTGGCACTGGAACGTTTGGCTACCAGCTTGCTTTCTACCAGAGGCAAGGTTTTCGGGTCACGGGCATTGACCGGGACTTCTTCGTCAAGAACTACGACGAGCCGATCTTTGAAGAGGGCATTCGGCTTGTGGACATGTTGCGCCTCACCATCAGGTACGGCGGAGATCCTGCATAACAGCCCACCCAGGCCGGCGCCGCTACGGCGTGATGGTCAGCATCCTTGACGCCATATAACAAAATTGTTATAATGACGGCGTGTGGGAGATCGAGTACTTCGAGACTGCGAACCGTCGATGCCCGGTTCGAGATTTCGTTGACTCCCTGGATGCAAGGTCGAAGGCCAAGGTCGCCCGCACATTGGACTTGCTGGAGCAATTCGGGGTCAAGCTGGGGATGCCATTTGCCAAGCACATTGAGGAAGACTTGTGGGAGCTGCGAACCAGGGCCGGCACCAATCAGTATCGAATCATCTACTTCCTCTTCACGGGAGGGGTATTCGTTCTCCTGCATGGATTCGCCAAGAAGTCAGGCCGGATTCCCCAGCATGACATGCGGACGGCCAAAGATAGAAGGGCCGAATTCCTGAAGAGACGGAGACGATCATGAACTGGAAAGAGCACAAGAGGGGGCTCATGAAGGACCCCGAGTTTAGAAGGGAGTACGACGCCCTTGAGCCGGAGTACAAGCTCGCCAGTGACCTGATCCGGCTGCGGCTTTCCAGGGGATTGACTCAGGAGGACCTGGCCAAGAGGATCCACACGAAGCAGTCGGCCATCGCCCGGTTGGAGAGCGCCGCTTCCCTGCCTTCCCTCTCTACCGTCAAGAAGGTTGCCGAGGCCCTCGATGCCGATCTCTATGTCGCGATTCAGGCAAGGAGCGGCCAGCTGCCCCGCACGAAACGACAGCCCAAAAACCGTGACGGCGGTCACTGACTCCGGGACGCCCGCTCCACCCTCACGGCGTGATGGTCAGCACCCGCCGCACCTGCTCCGGGTAGCGGGCGATGAAGCGCAGCTCGTCGTCGGTGAGGTTGAGCTGGTTGTGGGCCGTGGCGTAGCGGACCAGGTCCAGCACCTGTGAGGCCTCCTTCTTGCCGCCGAAGGTGATCCCCAGCCTCTCGTAGACGTGCTCGAAGCCGGCCAGGCCCCCGAACTCCCCGGTGGTGATCACCCGCCCGCGGGGCGGCGGGGCATCCAGCTCCAGGCCCAGGAGCTCGTAGTCGTACAGCTCGTAGTTGCGGCGGTCCTTCAGCGCGCCGTCGGCGTGGATGCCGGCCTCGTGGGCGAAGGCGTTCTCCCCCACCCCCGGCTGGTTGATGGGGATGGGCACGCCGAAGGCATAGGAGACGTAGCCGGCCAGCTTGGCCGACACCCTCAGGTTCAGGGGGTCGCCGATGCGGTACTCGTCCACCTCGCGGGCGAACATGATGGCCAGTATGCAGCTCAGGAGGTCCGCCTGCCCGGCCCGCTCGCCCAGGCCGTTCACGGAGGTGTTGATGTAGGCATCGACGCCGCCGTCGACGGCGCCCCGGGCGCCGGCCA
>CALMBS010000435.1 GCA_937860285.1 uncultured Chloroflexota bacterium | reverse complement strand
GGTGCTCTTCCCGGCCGGCCCTATCTGCCTTTGCTTCGTGGAAGAGTGCTAGGCAGGTAGTCCTCCCTCACCGGGGAGAACACCTCAACTGCCACGCAGTCCTCGGCGGTTACGGCCCCGTGAACCACATTGGCGGGAATGCACCATGAGTCTCCTGCCATCGTATCGTGTTCCGTTTCGCCAATCCTCAGCTTCATGTGCCCCTTGACCAGGTATCCCGTCTGCTCATACGGGTGTGAGTGTTGGGGCAGAGTGCTGTTCCTGGCCAGCACGAACTCCGTCATCAGCGTCCGGTCGCCAAACACCAGGGTCTTCTGCCTGATTCCGGGGAGCGGGTCCGTGTAGCCTTCTGTCGTGTGCTTCTCGAACACCTCTTGTCCTTTCGCGAGGTCACTCCAGGTACAGTCAGGATAGTATCGGTGTGTGCCGGCGGTCAACCTCATCCTCGACAGGCGGGTTGCGGGCCGGAAGGCGCGGAGGCAGTTTTGTGATACCGCTCCCGGCCCTTGTGATTGGGCAGTTGGGATTCCGGCGTAGAATGTGACGGATGCTGCCCATCAACCGAGACAAGGTCCTCCCGGGGGCCCGCCGGGACGGCAGGGCCGAGGAGCCGGTCTACCCGGATCCGGACAGCCTGGATGCCCTGCGTGATTCCATTGACCGGAAGCTGGGGCGGACGGGAGCCGTGCTGCCCCTGAGCGAGGCGGAGCAACGGGTCCTCCTGGAGCTGATGCCGGATGAGCTGCTCCGGGTAACCGTGGAAACCGATGAGACAGTCCTGGTGGTTGGGAGGCAGAGGCGAGTGAGGGTCCCCGCCGGACCGGACGCCGGGCAGAGCACCTGCGGGGGGCACCCGGGGGATTCGACCGCTGCTCTCTACAGGGCGGTGGGGGACTGCGGAAAGCAGCTCCTGTCGGACTTCCTGGCTACCGGAGAGATGCAGACCAGGGACCTCCGGGTTGAAGAGGACGGACAGACATCCTTTTTCGAGCTCCGGGCCGCGGCCTGTCAACCGAGGGGGATGCTGGTGCTGGTCAGGGACACGACCCCCCTGCGGGATGCCGTGGACTGCCTGAGCCAGGCCACCGAGAAATCGAAGCGCCTCCATGAGATGCTCGAAGCGGAGGCGGTCATCAGGGCCGAAGAAGAGAAGATCATTAAGAGCAGCTTCGAGAAGCTGGCCGGGTTGAAGGAAGACACCATTGTCGCCGTCACCGCCATCGTCAGGAAGAAGGACCCGGATACCGCTCGTCATCAGGAGCGCGTCAGCCAGCTGGCCTGCTCCATAGGCAAGGAGATGGGCCTGGACAAGGACACGGTCAAGATGGTGGCCCTGGCCGCCCTCCTCCACGACCTGGGCAAGGTCTTTGTTTCGCCGAGCACGCTTCTCAAGCCCGGCCGCCTTACTCCGGAAGAGATGGATGAAGTCAGGAAGCATGCCGATACCGAGTTCGAGATACTCAAGGGAATAGAGTTCCTCAGCCCGCTGGCCGAGATAATACACCAGCACCACGAGAGGCTTGACGGGTCCGGGTACCCGCGGGGGCTTACGGGCAGTGATATCCTGCTCGAGGCGCGGATCCTGGCCGTAGCCGACGTGGTCGAGGCCATGATGTCGGACAGGCCTCACCGGCGGGCCCTGACCGAGGCGGCGGCCCTGGAGGAGATCGAGAACACCAGAGGCACGCTGTTCGATACCAGTACCGTTGATGCCTGCCTCAGGCTCTTCAGGGAAGGCCGGTTCAGGTTCGACGTGACCCCCCCTGACGAGTGCCCCGGTCCTTCCCGGCAGCCGGGATCCCCGGCATCGGGCTGACCGCCCCCGCCGACGGGGTGCTCTGGGCCTCGGCCGGCAGCTCAATGGATACCGGTTCGTTGAAGCCTGAAGCCATAGGCCGCATGCATCAGGGCCGAGGCGATGCCGGCGGCTACGTCATCTCGATCTGCTGCGGGCCAGACAGGTACGGGCCCGGCGCCTGCAGTCCGCCGCAGACCATCTCAAGGTACACGGTGTAGGTACCAGGGGCGACCGGAAGGCCCTGGTTGTCCGTCTGGTCCCAGGTTTCCTCGTATGTTCTTTCGTCGCCGGGCTCAAGGCCAAACCCGGTCACAACCTGAAGAAAACCCACCTCGTGGGCCCAGTTCCAGACCAGGACATTGTCCGAGCTGTAGACCTGTATGTCATACACCTGTGTATCCAGGCAGGTGAATCCCAGAGCTTCATCCGTCGGGTTCCGCATGGTGATGACGAAGCGCACCTCGTCCCCCTGGCCAAAGACCAGGGACTGATTGTCGCTGGCGTCCCTGATGGAGAGCTCCAGCCAGTCCACCACGGTGACCGAGCAACTGGCCGTCAACCCCTGGTCCACCGTGGTGACCGTTATGGTCGCTGTCCCGTTGTCTACCGCGCTGACCAGCCCCGAGGCATCGACGGAGGCGATGGTGCTGTCACTGGAGGACCAGGCAACGCTGGGGTCCGTGGCGGTGGCCGGCTCCACGGCGGCCACCAGCTGCTCAGTTGACCCCGTGGCCATGGTTGTCTCCCATTTGTTCAGAGCCAGCCCGGTCACAGGATGAATCCCGGTATCGGACGTGTCAGACAGGAAGGCCTGGAGATTGAGACCACCGAAGTGGATCATGGAGGTCATGGATTCGTTGGCTATGTCGTAACTGCCGCTGTATGGCTCGCCCAAGGGGCTCTCAAAGAAGGTCCCCGTGTAGTAGATCCAGTCGGCGTTGGCCTGGCCGTCATAGGTGCGAATCTCGTCGGCCCACCACTTGCTCCCGTCGGCCTTGAAGTAGATGAAGAGCCGCATCTCAACGCCGTTTTCCTGCCAGATCATCTCCAGCGTGCAGTAACCAGGCCAGCCGGGATCGGAATGGACCTCCACCTGATCGACGTCGCCATAGAACGTCTGCCCGTTGGCCACTATGTAGAAATCGGCACACTGAAGAGAGGCCACGTCCGTGCTCCAGCTGACCTGGCGGCCAGTGATACCCCCGTCGTCACCCCCGTCATCTCCACCGCCGAACAGGCAGAGATTCCCGATGCAGCATGTGCCGCTCGCGCCCATGGCCAATGCGGCGATCAACGCCAGAGTGACCAAAGGAAGAATAGCCCGCGCCAATTTCCCGTGCATAGTACCCCCCTCTCTGCTGAGTTGCTGACCGGGTATGATTATACCACAGGATTTCCCGGTGTCCAGGAAACCGCTGCCATGGGGAGGACTACCCGGGCCATAGCATCAGTGTGGATTGATGCCCGCAGGAAGCCGGATCGATGGCTTGCCGGCTGCGGGCAGGGGTGCGAGGCGGCGCGCAGCCGTGAGACCGCCTCCTCAGCGGGCCTGGTCGGGGCCTGGCGGAGCACCCGCCCCGGCGATGGCAGGCAACTGCAAAGGTGTTGGGAGACGCTCCTGGGCATCAAGGACTGCTTCGATGTCGTCAAGTATGTGTGCCAGTTGGCTGGCCTCGGCTGCCTTCATGTGGTCCGTCCCCCTTCCTGCAGCAAGCCTGGGCGCCGCGAACTCGCTTCAGTAGCCGGACCCCCTCTCGCGATTGAGGTTCTCTCAGGGACCGCAGGACCAAGCTACCACGCCAGGCTCACTATCCAGTCTCAAACAGCCGCATCCGGATCACAGAGTGCTTAGGACCAGGCAGGGGGCATGGTCCAGGCTGACCCGGCGGGCAGATGCCGCCCGCCATGCCGTCTTGAGACCCTGGTCCCGATTACGGGTTCACACCATCGAGAGGGGCCAGTGGGTGGGACTGGTTGCAGGCCTCCGCCTGCACGTCCGCTACTTCTTGGTGCTTTTCTTCGGGATCTGGTCAAACGGGAGCATCGCACTCAGCTTCAGCGAATCCTCCATGCTGACACAGGGGTAGGCCTCCATCGTGACCACGTCTCCCAGGTAGCGGTTGATCAAGTTCCCGTCCAGCCACGTCTCTTCTGTTACCTCGCAGATGACCAGGGAGAAGTTGTTGTTGAGTGATTCCACCCAGTTGATGATCTTCATCTTGCTGAAAGCGTCCAAAACCGCTTTGGGCGCCGTGCCGTTCATGATCGTGTTCATCCTCTCCTCAAGTGCCTGGACCTGCTCAGGCGTGTATCTGTAGATGCTGACAAACAACCCCATTGTCCTCCTCCTTCCCGGTTCATTGCAGGCAGCCGCCTGGCCAAAGGAATGCAGTTGCGTGTATGTCATGCCCTTGGGGATCGTTGTGAACGGGGCATAGGCACCACCTCCCCCCCACCCGCCTGGCTCCCGGACGGCAGTCACCGCCGGGGATGATGCGGTGACTTGCCAGAGTGAGATTCGACCAGGATACCTCCGGTCTAGTCGATGATAGCACCAGGGCCGCCGGGGGTGTCAATGTCGCTCGCGACCAAATGCAGCCTGGAGTGGAGTGACACCATCGAGAGGAGGCTGCGGGCGGGAGGGCCATCAAGCCAGGCTTGCGGGTTCGCCTCGGGTGTGCGCTCAAGCTTCACGGAGTCAACCCAACACACCCGGAATACCAGGACCGCAATCACTGCCGGGATGAACAAGAGGGCCACCCAACGCCAGTGGTCGGGAACCACAATCCAAAGGGTATTCCCAAGACAGATAGCCGCCCATATCAGGTAGGCCAGCTGCTGACGCCCATGGTCGAAGCCCAATATGGACTGGCAACCGCGACAGCGCCAATTCGACCAGAATGGGCCGGTCAGCAAGTGCCGCAGTTGGCCCTTGCCGCAATTGGGACACCTCTTGTTTCCCGGCTTGTGGAGAGGCGGATCAAACCAGGCCATGCTCGCCCTCCTCGGCGATAGATTATAGCCCAGGGGCAGCAGGGGGCCAAACGGGGTGGAACGATCACCGCCCTGCGCGAGGCCCGCGTTTAGTGCCAACCGGTGAATCGTGGTCCCCCATTGTGCTCATTGGTATACTGTTGCTGGCACGCGAGCGGCGCCGGGCCTGTCGGGTGTCGCGGCAGCCTCTACGTTGAGAGGTACCCCGGTGGTTGCGGCGGCGGGTGGGACGATCCTGCCAGTCGTCCGAAGTTGGAGAGGGAGGTGCTTATGGCGCGGTACGTGCGGTCTCTGACGTATAAGGGCAGGGAGATACTGTTCATGAATGCCAGGGGGGTGAGCGGGGAAGCAGGGATCGCGGCCTGGGAGGAGATGAAGCAGGAGGTGCTGAAGAGGCAGGACAGTCATCTCCGGCTGATCGATGGCAGGGACATCGCCATATCACCGGCGATAGTGCGCAAGGCCAAGGATGTGGCCGAGATGGGCCGCGGGCAATCAGACATTCGCGTAGCGTTTGTGGGCCTGAGCGGGCTGCAGAAGTCAACGGCCCAGCTGATCGCCAAAGGCGTGAACCTGCGGGCGCATTTCTGCGAGACGCTGGAAGAGGGCCAGGAATGGCTGATCAAGGAGGATGACGCGCTCCGGGGAGGCTAGGGTGTTCGCCGCGGGCGGAGTGGCGCTGATGATCGGGGGTTTCTTTACCATGCTTGGTGCCGGACTCGGCGTGGGCGAGATGCATCCGGAGGTTTACGAGATTGGTCAGCTGTCCGCTGACCTGGGTTTGGGGGCCTACGTGATTGGCACAGTCATGACCACTTGTGGAATGTGGATACGGTCCAAGAGACGGTGACAGGCGCAGGAAGGGGGACGCCCGGCGCCAGCCCTTTCGGCGCTGGTCGTCCTCTTTGGCCCGCCAGTCTTTGGCCCCGTCGAAATCCTGGAAGAAGCTCACATCGAGATGCGCCGTCGTGGCTACGGCCTGGGTCATCGTCTTTTCGAATGAGTCCATGCCCACGAAGGCCACGTGATTGCCGGGATGAGACCCAGAGAAGCGGCCTTGACCATCTTGCGCTCCCCTTTGGGCTTGCTCAGCTCCTTGGCATGCGCCATAAACGTCTTGTCGAGAAAGACGCCCTCAAAACGGTTCAGTGTCACCACCGGGCCGGGCGCCTCCACGCTGATCCAATGACCGCGCCGGTCCAGACTGGGGCATACTGGATAGCGGCACTGATAGTGAAGTAGGCATCCGCATCCCAGGAGTTGTGTATGAGCGCCAGGTTGTACGGGACCTGCAGCAAGCCTCCGATCAAGAGCCCAATCATCCCCCCCAGGAATGCTTTCCAGAATGAGGTCTTCTGCCCCAATGCCTTGTTTGCGGCGGCTATGCCTCCGGCTACCCCGAACAGGGCTCCCCCCAGGAAGCCCAGGACGAAGACGGGTATGAAGGATGCCGAGTCCGCCGCCACAACCAGGTGGCCCCCAAAGAGGATGAGCACCGGGAGCCAGCCCAGAATCATGCCGCCGGCCACCAGACCAACGGCACCGCCTGTTGTTCGGGCGAGAACACGGAGAGCTTTGGTCACGGTGCCATCCTGGCCGCGGTTCACGTCCTGCATTAGCGCAGTATTCCACAGCAGGGACAATGGTGTCTTGGGACCTTGGTCCCTATTATGAGGTGACACCATCGAGAGGGGCCTGTGGGTGGGGTCGGTGTCCAACTCGGCGAAAGAGTCGAGGGGAGAAGTGGCGACCCCGAGGGGATTCGAACCCCTGATCTCCACCGTGACAGGGTGGCATGT
>CALMBS010000434.1 GCA_937860285.1 uncultured Chloroflexota bacterium | reverse complement strand
CCGTAGATGCCCTTGATCCAGGTGCAGCAGTTCTGGGGGAAGCCCGCCCTCTCGGCGATGCCCACCAGGCGGTCGGGGTCCGGGTCCCCGATGAAGAGGTTGTTCAGGTCCACCGGCTGGTACCCGGCGGCCAGGAGCACTTCGGCGGGCACCGTGGTGGTGATCCCGATGGTCTTCACCGGGCCCCCGGCAGGCTGTAGACGGTGACCCCGTTCCGCTGGGCCCGGGCCGCCGCGCCCTCGGTGCACAGCGGCTCCAGGTGGGCCATGGTTGACATAACAGCCAGGCGCCGGTCCAGGGCCTGGAGTTGGTCGTAGGACAGGGTGACCCCGTGGACGATCCAGGGTATCCGCAGCGAGACCTCGTACGCGGTCTGGGGCCCGGCGCCCAGGGCGTCCAGGATGGCCGCCTTCCGCTCCTCGTGGTGGCGGAGTATCTGGCCGATCCGCGGCGCCAGCCCGCTGAAAACGTGCTCGTGGGCCGGCAGCACCAGGTCCACGTCCAGGGCCTCGATGGCCTGGAGCGAGCGCAGGTAGTTGGGGAGGGGGTCCCGCCCCGACTGCGAGTGCAGGCCGACGTTGGGGAAGGTGGCTGGCAGCACATGGTCGCCCGAGATGAGTATCTTCGCGGTCCTCTCCAGGAGGCAGACATGCCCCGGCGAGTGCCCCGGGGTCCAGAGGACCTCGAACCGGTAAGGCCCCTGGCCGATGACCTCGCCGCCCTCCAGGGCCACCTCCGGCGAGACCGGCGCCACGTACTGCCTGACGCCCAGGGAGGCCTTCTGCAGCCGGGGGAGGTCCTTCTCCGGCACGCCGTTGGCCCGCAGGATGTCGGCGGTCTGGTCCAGGAGCCCGTCCATGTTCATGTACCGGGAGTCGATGAAGTCCTTCTCGATGCGGTGGAGGGCCACCCTGGCCCCGGAGGCCTGCACCAGGCGCCCGGCGAGGCCGTAGTGGTCGGGGTGGAAGTGGGTGATTAGG
Source organism: uncultured Chloroflexota bacterium (assembly GCA_937860285.1). GTDB lineage: Bacteria > Chloroflexota > Dehalococcoidia > UBA2247 > RBG-13-53-26 > JAFGCL01. The sequence continues at coordinate 5,622 of CALMBS010000434.1, read as the reverse complement.
ATGAGGGATATGTCGGCGAATCCCAGGCCGATCTCGCGCAGCTGGCGCTCCATGGCGGAGTAGGCCTGGTTGATGTTCCAGCCCGTGTCCACCAGCAGGCAGCCCCGGTCCCCCCGGATGAGATAGGCGTTGACGGCCAGCTCCTCGGGCTGCAGGGGGAACGGCAGCTTGAGCTGGTGTATGCCCGGGAGGATCTCCATGGTCACTTGCCCAGGCTGAAGAAGGCCTTCTGTCCGGGGAAACGCCCCTCGGAGCCCAGCTCATGCTCTATCCGGACCAGGCGGTTGTACTTGCCGGTCCTTTCGGAGCGGCAGGGCGCCCCGGTCTTGATCAGGCCGGTGTTCAGGGCCACGGCCAGGTCGGCGATGGTGGTGTCCTCCGTCTCGCCTGAGCGGTGGCTGACCACGGAGGTCCAGCTCACCTGCCGGGCGCGGCGGATGACCTTGATGGCCTCACTCAGGGTGCCCGCCTGGTTGGGCTTCACCAGGACGGAGTTCGACGCGTGCCCGGTGATCCCGCGCTCCAGCCGCTTGATGTTGGTGGCGTAGAGGTCATCTCCCACCAGCTGCACCTTCTGGCCCAGCTTGTCCCGCAGGGAGTGCCAGCCTTCCCAGTCGTCCTCGGCCATGCCGTCCTCGATGGAGATGATGGGGAACGCGGCCGCCCACTCGGCGTAGTAGTTGACCAGGTCCTTGCTGGTGAGGGTGGCCTTCTCCTTGGCCAGGTGGTACTTGCCCTGCTCGTAGAAAGTGCTGGCCGCCGGGTCCAGCGCAATGAAGACGTCCTGGCCCGGCCGGTAGCCGGCCTTCTCGATGGCCTTGATGATCATCTCCACCGCCTGGCGGTTGGACTTCAGCGACGGCGCGAAGCCGCCTTCATCACCGACGTTGGTGTTCAGCCCGTTCTCCTGGAGCACGGACCGGAGGGCGTGATAGACCTCGCTGCCCAGGCGCATGGACTCGGAGAAGCTCCCCGCCCCGCCGGGCACAATCATGAACTCCTGGAAGTCCGTGGAGTCGTGAGCGTGCTTGCCGCCGTTGAGGATATTGAGCATGGGCACGGGCAGGGTGCAGGCGTTGGCGCCGCCCAGGTGACGGTAGAGGGGGATCTTGAGGAACCTGGCCGCGGCGTGGGCCGTGGCCAGCGAGACGCCGAGGATAGCATTGGCGCCCAGGCGTGACTTGTCCTCCGTGCCGTCGAGGTCGATCATCTTCTGGTCGATGCTGGCCTGGTCGGCTACCGAGAGGCCGACCACGGCCGCCCGGAGCTCCTGGTTGACGTTCTTCACCGCCTGCAGCACGCCCAGCCCGCGGAATCGCTTCTTGTCTCCGTCGCGCAGCTCCAGCGCCTCATAGGTGCCGGTGCTGGCTCCCGAGGGAACGGCCGCGGCCGCCGACGAGCCGTCGAACAGCGTGACCTCCACCGCCACGGTGGGGTTGCCCCGCGAGTCCAGGATCTCCCAGGCCGAGACGTCCTTGATCGTCCCCGTTCTTGACAACATGGCTAGTCCCTCCTCTTTCCTGCCGCAGCAATGGCCTTCTCGACGGCTTCGTCTGCGTCCCGAGCCTCGACTATGGACTGATCAGGCCGTCCACGGAGAGAGAGGGCCCAGGTGCCGAGTCCGATCACTGCGATGCCGTTCTGAAGCGCCAGCGCTATCTCCGAGAGTGTGCCGTAGCTGCCGTCGATGGCGATGACGGCCTGGGCCGTCTTCACCACGATGGCGTTGCGCGCATGGCCCATGCCGGTGACCACGGGTATGTCCACATGGGCGTTCGCCGACCGCCGGTCATCTCCGGGCAGGATGCCCACCGTCAGCCCTCCGGCTGACCTGGCACCCCGGCAGGCGGCCTCCATGACGCCGCCCAGTCCCCCACACACCAGCGCCACTCCCCGGCTGGCCAGCCCCCGCCCCACCGCCTCTGCCATCCGGGCATCCTCGGCTGAGCACGCGCTGCCGCCGATGACGGCGATGAAGACGGGTGGCATTTCGGCAAATTATAGCACCCGGTTCGTGCGGCTAACAAGAGCGGCGGCGGCTGAAAGGCGGCCCGCCGGGGCCGGTGCCGTCAGGCGGTGCTGCCCGGTGGACCGCCTCCAGGGTCGCCGAATGAGACGGATTTGAGAGGATCTCGAGGGGATTGTGCTTGACTCCTGGCGTGTTCCGTGCCAGAATGTTAGTCGAGGCTAACTAATGGTTGTGAGGCGTTACCGAGGGCAGACAGCCAGCATGGAGGACTACCTGGAGGCGGTGGTCATGCTGCGTTCCCGGGGCAGATCGGTGCGGGTGAAACACATCAGCCAGGAGCTGGGAGTGAAGGCGCCGAGCGTTTCCGCTGCGCTCCGGAAGCTGTCGGAGGATGGCCTGGTGGAGCACGAGAGGTACGGCCAGGTCAAGCTCACTCCGGCCGGGGAGAAGTCCGCCAGGAACGTGTTGCGCCGGCATGAGGTCCTGCGGCGTTTCCTGAGCGACATACTGGGCGTGGGCGCGAAGACAGCCGGTAACGATGCCTGCCGCATGGAGCACTCGGTTAGCCCGGCCACCCTGGAGAGGCTGTCCAAGCTGGTGGAGTTCGCGGAGGCCTGCCCTCAAGACAGGCCCCCGTGGGTGGAGAACTACCGGCGCTATATCAAGTCCGGCCAGCTGCCGCAGCGGTGCCCGGCGAGATCGGTGGATGGCCGGCAGTGCGATGCCTGACCGCTCTCTTTTTGGCCACGAAAGTTAGAGAGGACTAAGAAATACCGATGAGGAATTGCCATGGCTCGGGATGGCCGGCCGTCTCAAAGGAGGGGGACAGTCCATGCCTGAAGTGAGGACCTGCAGCCTGGCCCAAATGGGCACGGGACAGAGGGGTACCGTGATCGAGGTGGCTGGAGGGCGCGGCCTGGCCGGCCGTCTCGATGCACTCGGAGTCAGGCCGGGCAAGCGGATCACCAAGATCAGCTCGGAGATCATGCGCGGCCCCGTGATCATCCAGGTGGACAGGACCGAAATCGCCGTTGGCTTCGGCATGGCCAGGCACATAGTGGTCCGCCCGGACTGAGCGCTTCAAGATGAGGGTACTCCTGATGGGCAACCCCAACGTGGGGAAGAGCGTCATCTTCTCCCGTCTCACGGGGGTGCACGTCATCTCCTCCAACTACCCCGGGACCACAGTGGGCTACACCAAGGGGGCCATGAAGCTCGGGGATGGGGAGGCGGAGGTGGTCGATGTGCCCGGCACCTACACCCTCGAACCCACCTGCGAAGCCGAAGAAATCGCCCTGCGGATGCTGGAAACCGGGGACGTGGTCATCAACGTGGTCGACGCCACCAACCTGGAGAGAAACCTCTATCTGACTCTGCAGCTGCTGGAGAGAAAGGTCCCCATGGTGGTGGCCCTGAACCTGTGGGACGACACGAAGCACCGGGGGATAACCATCGACCTGGACAGGCTGCGGGAGATGCTGGGGGTCCCGGTGGTCCCCACCGTGGCGGTGGGTGGCGAGGGCATCAAGCCGCTGGTGCAGAGCATTTCCGAAGCGCGCTCACCGGGGTTTCCGGCTCGCACCAGTGAGGAGCGCTGGATGGCGGTGGGGAAGATCATCGACCACGTCCAGCGGGTCTCACACCGCCACCACACCTGGCTGGAGCGCCTGGCCGACGCCAGCATCCAACCGGTGACCGGCGGCATCATCGCCCTGGCCGTGCTGGCCGGCACCTTCGTGCTGGTGCGCCTGATCTCGGAGAGCTTCATCAGCTACGTGCTGGACCCGATCTTCAACAACCTGTGGGCGCCGGTGGTGCTCAAGGTCAGCGGGTGGCTGGGAGGGGGCGGGCTCTTTCACGACATCGTGGTGGGCACGATCAACGGGGAGGAAATCGACTTCGTCAGCTCCTTCGGGCTGCTGACCAGCGGGCTGTACGTGTCCGTAGCCATGGTGCTCCCGTACGTTATTTCCTTCTACCTGGTGCTGGGGCTCCTGGAGGACATCGGATACCTCCCCCGGCTGGCGGTCCTGCTGGACACGGTGATGCACCGCCTGGGGCTGCACGGCTTCGCCATCATCCCCACCCTCCTGGGATTCGGCTGCAACGTGCCGGGAGTGCTGGCCACCCGCGTGCTGGAGAGCCGGAGGGAGCGGTTCATCGCCGCGACGCTGATCTCCATTGCCATCCCCTGCGCCTCCCTGCAGGCCATGATCTTCGGACTCGTCGGCGAGCGGGGGGCCCGGTACGTGGTCATGGTCTACGGGACGCTCTTCGTGGTCTGGATCGTCATGGGCCTCATACTGCGCCGGGCGGTCAGGGGGTTCACGCCGGAGCTGCTGATCGAGATACCGCCCTATCGCCTGCCGTCCTGGCGGAGCGTGCTGCAAAAGCTGTGGATGCGGGTGCGGGGCTTCGTGCTGGAGGCCGTGCCCATCATCCTGCTGGCGGTCCTGGTGATCAACATCCTGTACTCGGTGGGGGTGTTCGATGCCATTGCCGACGCCGCCGCGCCTGTGGTCACGACGGTGCTGGGGCTGCCCAGGGAGGCGGTGTCAGCCCTGGTCATCGGCTTCCTGCGGAAGGACGTGGCCCTGGGGATGATGGCCCCGCTGGGCCTGACGGACCATCAGCTGGTCATCGGCAGCGTGGTGCTGGCCATGTTCTTCCCGTGCATCGCCACCTTCGCGGTGCTCCTCAAGGAGCTGGGCGTGGTGAACCTGATCAAGGCCACCGTCGTGATGCTGCTGGCGGTGCTGGCGGCGGGAGGCATGCTGAACCTCATTCTGAGCTGAATTGTGCAGGAGACGTGGTCATGAGCGAAAAGATTGCGGTAGAGACCATCGGAACCATCCACTCCCCATTCAAGAGACTGGAAGGGATGCCGGTGCAGTCTCTCGGGTCCCGGTGTGCCGAGGGCACAGTGGCGGTCGAGCAGAGGTTCGCCGAAGGCCTGAGGGACCTCGACGGGTTCAGCCACATCTACCTGATATACGTGTTCCACGAAGCCCGCAGGGCCGAGCTGGAAGTCGTCCCGTACATGGACACGGAGGTGAGGGGCGTGTTCGCCACCCGATCCCCGCTGCGCCCGGCCCACGTCGGGATCTCTGTGGTCGAGCTGCTGAACGTGGCCGGCAACGTGCTGACGGTCCGAGGGCTGGACGTGCTGGACGGCACGCCGCTCATCGATATCAAGCCCTACATCCCCCAGTTCGACTGCTGGCCGAACGCCACGTGCGGCTGGATGAAGGCCTCCCGCGCCGAGGTGGAACGCAGGCGTGCCGACGACCGCTTCACGTGATCGCGCGCGAGACCGGGCGCCGTCCCCGTCGCCCGGCCCCTCTAGGCCAGGTGGTTCCCCAGGAAGAAGGGCCAGACCACCAGGCCCAGGATGATCTTCCACCAGGCCAGGTGGGCGAAGCCGATGGTGAACAGCCAACCGGCGAACCAGAGAGTCCCTCCGAAAGATGCTTCCTTCATGATTCCCTCCTATTGGGCCTGCGCTTCCAGGCTGAATGGCGGATACTGGTCGGTGGTGAGCAGGATGGCGTAGGCTGAGACCCTCAAGGACCAGCGCATCACCCCGACCACGAAGTCGAACAGTCCCCTGGGGTAGCGGCCGGTGAAGAGTATGGCAAACCAGGCCACTACCA
>CALMBS010000433.1 GCA_937860285.1 uncultured Chloroflexota bacterium | reverse complement strand
GGGTCGTCTTCTGGATGATCCTCTCCGGCGAGAGCCAGGCCGACATCTACAAGGTGCGCCGGGACGGGTCAGGGCTGACCAACCTCACTGATTCCCCGGCGGCCATCGACTTCGACCCAGCCTGGTCCCGGGACGGCGCCCGGATCGCGTTCATAAGCAATATCGGCTCCCCCAACCGGTTCGTGCTCAAGACCATGAACGCCGACGGCGGAGACGTGAAGACAGTGCATGACCCGGTGGAGGCCATCGCCACGGAGCGCTTCCCCCCCGGGGTCTACGACCCCTCGTGGTCCCCTGACGGCTCGGCCATACTGGTGGACCAGCCGGTGAGCTTCACCGGAGACGGAGAGAACGGCGCCGCCGGGGTATGGCACACCCTCAAGATCCGGGCCGACGGCAGCCAGATCGTTGATCTCAGTCAGGCCGGAGGACATGCGGACGGGGCCGAGTACCTGCCGTCATTCTCGCCTGACGGCGGGTCCCTGGTCCTCTCCATCAGGGAAGGGCCGGAGGACCCGGCCGGCGTTTCGCTGCACATCTACAGAATGAACAGCGAGGGCGGCGAGCTGCAGCGGCTCACGGACTCGCCGGCCTGGGACGAGTTCGCCGTCTGGATCGGATAGAGCGGCGATGCCCGGAGGCGATCAGCCAGGGAGGAGGAAAAGCATGACCGTCAGAGTAGGCATCCCCCGCACGGCGTTGTGCCTGGCCCTGATAGTCCTGGTGCTGCTGACCGCGGCCGGCTGCGGCAGCGATGACGGCGCCCCGGAGGGCAAAGTCGAGGTATCATGGAGCAGCCCGGGCCAGGATAGCGAAGTCTCCGGGATAGAGAACCTCAAGGTGAGCGCCAGCTCCGACGAGGGCGTTGCGGCGGTGGAGTTCTACGTCGACGCGGTAGACGAGGCGCACCTCATCGGCACCGTCACCGACAACGTCGGCGCGCTCTACACCCAGCTGTGGTACACGACCGACGTCGCCAACGGGGAACACACCCTCCACGCCGTGGCCCGGGATGGGGAGGACCAGTCCGAGCAGGCGTCGATGACGGTGACTGTGGCCAATGTCAGCCGGGCCGAGGCCATAGCCGACCTCGTCACCTGGCAGAAGTGGACTCCCCAGACCGACGCCCACGGTCCGGTCCTGAGCCCCGCCTTTTCCTCGGTCTTCCATGACCCGGTGCCCATGGAGGCGCCCATCACCACGGCCGGGTCGGAGGACTCGCCTTTCATCACGCCGGACGGGAACAGCTTCTACTTCGTCTTCGTCCCCAACATGAGCCTCCCCGCGGAGGAGCAGATTCGAGACCAGGTGAGCGGCATATACTGGTCCCAGAAGACCTCCGGCGCGTGGACCGAACCCCAGAGGGTCTGGCTGTACAGTGGCCTCTCGCTGGATGGTGCGGAGACCATACTGGGCGACACCATGTGGTTCTGCTCGGTAAGGCCCGGCAACAGCCGCGAAATCGACATGTACACGGCGGAGCTGGTGAACGGAAGGTGGAGCAACTGGACCAGCATCGGCGACCTGCTGAACGTGACCTATGATGTCGGCGAGATGCACGTGACCGCGGACGGCAGCCAGATATACTACCATTCGAAGAGGCCGGGAGGCCACGGCGGCCGGGACATCTGGGTCATCAGCCAGGTGAACGGCCAGTGGCAGACGCCGCAGAACGTGGACGCCGTCAACAGCGAATACGATGACGGCTATCCGTTTATCAGCGAAGACGGCAACGAGCTGTGGTTCACCAGAACCGCGGGGGTGCCCAGCGTCTATCGGTCGCTGAAGGTCAACGGCCAGTGGCAGGCGCCTGAGCTCGTGGTGTCATCGCTGGCCGGGGAGCCGACCCTGGACCGGGCGGGCAACCTCTACTTCGTGCATCACTACTGGGACGACACCGCCCAGAAGCTGTGGGAGTGCGATATCTACGTCTGCCGCCGCAGGTGAGCGCAGCCCGTCGAAACCCGATAACCGAGCGGGGGCAGTCCCTGCCGGAGCCTGGAGGTGAAGGATGAGGCCTACCATGTCCTTTCCCGCGACTATCGTTCGCGCGGCCTGCCTGATACTGATCGCCCTGCTGCTGGTGACCGCCGCCGGCTGCGGCGGAGGGGACGGTGATACGGACGGCGCCGTGGAGGTCTCGTGGAGCAGCCCCGGCCGCGACGCCGAGGTCTTCGGCGTGGCCCGCCTCAGGGTGGAGGCCAGCTCCCAGGAGGAGATCTCGGAGGTGAGCTTCTACTGCGACACCGTGGACGACGCCCACCGGATCGGCACCGTTACCGACAACGTCGGCTCGCTCTACACCCAGACGTGGTACACCACCGAGGTGGCCAATGGCGAGCACACGCTCCATGCCGTGGCCAGGGACGGCCAGGACCGGTCCGAGCAGGCCTCGCGGACGGTGACCGTGGGCAACATCAGCCGGGCCGAGGCCCTGGCCGAGGCCGTCACCTGGGAGAAACGGACTCCCCAGAATGACGTTCACGTCCTGGCGCTCTCCCCGGCCTTCTCCTCGATCTTCTATGACCCGGTGCCCATGGAGGCGCCCATCCTATCGGCCGGGGCGGAGGACTCACCCTTCATCACCCCGGACGGCAGCACCTTCTACCTCTTCTTCACCCCCGACATGAACATCCCGGTCACGGAGCAGATACTGGACCGGGTCACCGGCATCTACTGCTCCCAGAAGGTCGGCGGGGCCTGGACGGAGCCGCAGAGGGTCTGGCTCAACTACTGCGATGACCCGTCGATGGACGGAGCGGAGGCCATCCTGGGCGATACCATGTGGTTCGCCTCGGTGCGGCGCGGCGTGAAGCGCGAGATTGACCTCTTCTCGGCGGAGCTGGTGGACGGGCGGTGGACCAACTGGGCCAACCTGGGCGAGCCCTTGAACGTCGAGTACGAGGTCGGCGAGCTGCACATCAGTGCGGACGGCAGCCAGGTCTTCTTCCACTCCAAGAGGGCAGGGGGCAAGGGAGGGATGGACATCTGGGTCACCAGTAAGGTCAACGGCCGGTGGCAGACGCCGCAGAACGTGGAGGCGGTCAACACCCAATACGACGAGGGCTACCCCTTCCTCAGCGAGGACGGCAATGAGCTGTGGTTCAACCGGAACTACGGCGTGTACAGATCGTTGAGGGTGAACGGCCAGTGGCAGGCGCCGGAGCTGGTGGTCTCGCCGCTGGCCGGGGAGCCAACCATGGACAGGGCGGGAAACCTCTACTTCGTGCACCACTACTACGATGACGCCGCGGACAAGATCTGGGAGGCCGACATCTACGTCTGCCGCCGCCGGTAAGGAGCCACCGAAGGCCGCGGAATACGTGGGTTTCCTCATGGATGTCTAAGTAAGACTGCGGCTTGCCCGGGGCCGGCCCGGTCTGAGATACTGACGGCTGACCCGGACAGCGGGAGCAGCAGCCGGCCCGCCCGTTCCACCAAACCAGCCAGGAGGTGTTTGATGCAGGACAGGATTTCCCATCACGAATCGGTCATCCGGATGTACCAGCGGCTCAAGACGGACGGGATGAACACCATCTGGGACCGCTACCAGGCCCAGGGGCTGGGCGACCCTGACAAGCGCTGCCCCTTCTGTCAGGCCGGAGTGCGCTGCGACCTGTGCTCCAACGGGCCCTGCCGGTCCGATGCAGCCAAAGACAAGCGGGGCGTTTGCGGCATCACCGCCGACGGCATGGCCATGCGTATGATGCTGCTCCGCAACGTGATGGGGGCCTCCACCTACCACTACCATACCGAGCAGACCATCAAAACGCTGCGGGCCACGGCCCGGGGACAGACGCCGTTCCGCATCGCAGAGCCGGACAAGCTCCGGACGTTCTCCCGGAGACTCGGTATCGATACCTCCGGGGCGGACAGGGACGTGGCCCTGCGGCTCTGCGACTTCGCGGAGGACGACTTCAATCGCAAGGCGGACGAGCCCAGCCTCATTGTGGGGGCGCTGGCGCCCGGAGAGCGCCAGGAGACGTGGAGGAAGCTGGACATCTTCCCCGGCGGCTTCCATGGCGAGGTCATGCGCTGCACCAGCTCCTGCCTGACCAACGTCGACGGCTACTACGTCAGCCTGGCCCTCAAGGCCATGCGGCTGGGGGTAGCCATGGCCTACCAGAGCCAGATCATCAACGAGTACTGCCAGGACGTCCTCTTCGGGATACCCCGGCCGCACCCGATGCGCGTCGACCTGGGGGTGCTCGACCCGGATTATGTCAACGTCCTGCCCAACGGGCACGAGCCCTTCCTGGGCTTCGCCATGGTGCGGCTGGCCCGCCAGCCGGAGTGGCAGGAGAAGGCCAGGGCAGCCGGCGCCAGGGGCCTCCGCATCATCGCCAACATCGAGACCGGGCAGGAGATGATCCAGCGATGGCCCATGGATGAGACCTTCTACGGCTTCACCGGGAACTGGATCATGCAGGAGGCGGTGCTGGCCAGCGGCTGCGTGGACCTGTTTGCCTGCGACATGAACTGCTCCATGCCTGTGGACCCGCTGTACGCCGCCAGGTACAAGTTCAGGCTGATCCCGGTGAGCGACCTGGTGTCCTTCGAAGGGGTCACCGACCGCATCGACTACCGGCCGGCCCAGGCCGCCGAGCAGGCGGCCCGGCTGCTGCAGATGGCCGTCGACAACTTCAAGGAGCGCCGGGCGTCCGTGGAGCCGGCGGCCGGCCTGCCGGTGACGGAGGCCGTGGTCGGCTTCTCCACCGAAAGCATCCTGGCCGCCCTCGGCGGCAGCCTGGATCCCCTGCTGGACGCCATCAAGGCCGGCACCCTCCGGGGCGTGGCGGGGCTGGTGTCCTGCACCACGCTGCGGGACCACGGCCAGGACGTGCACACGGTGCGCGTGGCCCGGGAGCTGATCAAGAGGGATGTGCTGGTGCTGGCCATGGGCTGCGGCAACGGGGCCCTGCAGGTGGCCGGGCTCTGCTCTCCGGAGGCGAAGCAGTGCGCCGGCCCGGGACTGACGGCCGTCTGCGAGAAGCTGGGTGTGCCGCCGGTGCTCAGCTACGGCACCTGCACCGACACCGGGCGCATCGCCGACCTGCTGGCCGCCATCTCGGACGCGCTGGGCGGCGTCCCGGTGGCCGACCTGCCGGTGGTGGCGGCGGCACCCGAGTACATGGAGCAGAAGGCCACCATCGACGCCGTCTTCGCCCTCGCCTTCGGGCTCTACACCTACGTCAACCCGGTCCCCACGGTCACCGGGGGGCCCAACCTGGTCCGGCTGCTGACGCAGGACTGCGCGCAGGTAACGGGAGGCCTGCTCAACGTGGAGACGGATTATGTCAAGGCCGTGGACGGCATGCTGGCGCACATCGAGGCCAAACGGCGGAAGCTGGGGATCTGACATGTCGCTTTGCCGGAACCCCGGCGAGGGCAGCTGCTGCGGAGCGCCCATCAAGGGCCTGCGGCGGTTGACCTTCCCGGATGGCACCCAGGTCGGGATCACCGGTCTGGACGGTGTTATGGAAAGCCTCTACCGGGAGGGCCGGCCGGCGGACGCCGCGGCTGCCGCGGAGATCATGGAGCGGCTCAGGAGCGAGAACTACTTCGCGCCGTCCGCGAGGGAGGCCTACGAGGAGCTGTTCCTGGAGGAGTACCGGCGGCTCCTGGAGGCCAGGACGTCAGCGGCAAGGCAGGCGGGTGCGACGTCGGGGAAAGACGGCCGGCCCGGGACCGGCGGGAGAGGCCTCCTGGGCCACCTCAAGCCGGGCCAGAAACCTGCCGCCTAGCGAGGTGACGGGTCAGCGCGTCCTAGAATATCTCCTTCATTACCGGCCCCAGCATCCCCTTCACCATGCCGGCCAGGGCTTCCACTCTAATCATCGATACGCAGCATACCTCCCCCCCCTGCTTCATGGTCACAATCGCCAGCTTGTCGCCGGGCTTGATGCCCGCCTTCTCCCGGATGTCCTTGGGCAGCACCATCTGACCGCGCTCGTCCACGCTCACCACCGCCTCCACGCTGCAGCAGCACGCCCCTTCGTCCGGCGGCGCTTCACGGGCCGCCTTCCTGGAGTCCCTCGCCATGCCCATGCCAATGCCCATTCCTGGTCCCTCTCTTTCGTGCCGCTACTGATTTATCAGAGTATTCTGATTCCTTAGCATTGTCAAGTCAGTCAGAAAGGGGACGACGGGCCTCAGTCCGCCTTGACAGTCAACCGCGGAGCGGTAGAATATAAGCGGATTCTCGCATATAATCGAGGAAGCGGCATGGAAGACGTCGTCAAAGCCCTGAAGGCCCTGTCCGACGAAACACGCCTCCGGATACTCAATGTCCTCCTGGAGAGGGAGTGCTGCGTCTGCGAGGTGATGCAGGCGCTGGACATCTCCCAGACCAGGGCCTCCCGCAACCTGGGCATCCTGCACGACGCCGGTTTCCTCCAGGTGCGAAAGGAGGGACTCTGGGCGCTCTATTCCATAGACCGGGATGGTCTCACGGAGTACTACGCCTCACTCGTCCTGGCCGTGGAGCAGTCGCTCGCCGGTGACCGGGAAGCGGCCAGGGACCGGAAACGCCTGCGCACGGCCCGGCGCGTCGGCCCGGGCTGCGTCAAGAGATGTTCTCAATGACCGGCCCCTTTTTTGTGGCACTACTTGCGCTCTTGCGCATATACGCCTGCCGGGAGGACCGCTGATGTCCGTGGTCTGGGAGCTTCTGGGCGGCGGGTGGGACACCACCCGGGAGTACCTGCTGGCCCACCTGCCCTTCGTCATCCCGGCCTTCTTCCTGGCCGGCGCCCTCTACGCGCTGTTCCCCAGGGAGAAGATACTCCGCTACCTCGGTCCCGACTCGCCCAGGTACCAGGCCTACCCCATGGCCGTGGCGGGCGGGTTGTGCCTGGCCGTGTGCTCGTGCACCATACTGCCGCTTTTCGCCGGGATCAGGAAGAGCGGCGCCGGCCTGGGGCCGGCCATCGTCTTCCTCTACACGGCGCCGGCGACCAACATCTTGGCCGTCATCTACACCTCCCGCCTCATCGGCTGGGATGTCGCCCTGGCCCGCATCCTGCTGTCTATCGCGTTTGCTGTCATCATCGGCATCACCATGTCTTTCATCTTCCCGGAGCAGGCCGGCGAAGGCGGCCCAGGCGAGGCTTCCCCGGGCGCCTTTGCCGCACTCCAGGATGAGAAGACCTCGGCCTGGCTCTGGGCCTTCTTCGCCGTCCTGCTCGCCATTCTGCTGTGGGGAGCCTCACCGATACTGAAGCTGGTGGTGAAGCTGCCCGGCCTGGCGGTGCTCCTGGCCTTGCTGGCCGTCGTGGCCCGCCAGGCCCTGGACAGGGCCCGTTTCCTGAGCTGGATGCGGGAGACCTGGTTCTTCGTGCGCACCATCCTCCCGCTGCTGCTGGTGGGCGTCTTCGTCGCCGGAATGCTGAGGGAGGTCGTCCCCTCCGAGTTTGTGGGGAGGTACTTCGGCAGCTCCACCCTGGGCGCCACCCTGGCCGCGGTGCTCTTCGGGGTGGTCGCCTACTTCCCCACCCTGGTGGAAGTGCCCACGGCGCGGCTCTTTTTGGACCTCGGCGTGGGCATGGGGCCGCTGGTGGCCTACCTTCTGGCTGACCCTGTCCTTTCCCTGCCCAGCATACTGGTCGTGCGCAAGATGATTGGCAACAGGAGGCTGGTCTGGTATATAGGGGTAATTGTCGTTTCCTGCACGGCAGCCGGACTGATATATGGAGCCATTGCCGGGTGATTTGAGCCAGGATGCCGGCCCTGGCATAGTTGAAAGGGGGTCACAGCAGGGTGAACATCAAGGTGCTGGGAACCGGCTGCTCCAAGTGCCACCAGCTGGAGCAGGTAGTCAGAGACGTGGTGCGCGAGCTGGCCATCGAGGCCAGGGTGGAAGAAGTGAAAGACATGAAGAAGATCATGGCCTACCCCATACTGATGACGCCGGGCCTGGTGATCAACGAGGAGCTGGTCCTCTCGGGCAAGGTGCCAACGAGGGCCGAGGTGACCCAGCTGATCATCAGCAGTCTGGAAAAGGAAGAGCGCAGCCGTAAGAGGTAGCGGCTGTCCTACCCGGGGACAGCGCGCAGCCAGGAGAGGAGGTCAACATGGCAGGGACAAGGAAGGCGCGTGACACCAGGAAGGTCGACATCGTCTACTGCGACCAGTGAGGGTTCCTGCAGTCGGCCACCGGTCTGGCGGCCGTCATCAAGAAGGAGTTCGGCTGGGAAGCGAACGTGAGGAAGGGCCCCATCGGGCTGTTCGACGTCTACGTCGACGAGGCCATCATCTACTCCAACCGGAGGGAGGGCGGCCGTCTGCCCGATAAGGATGAGATCGTCCGCAGGATCCGGGACTACGTCTCTCGCGCGGCGGCGCCGCCGGGGAAGGCCGGCAAGAAGGGCAAAAGCCAGACGGACCAGGCCCAGGCCGCCTCGGGAGGCAGCTGCGGCTGCGGCTGAAGCTCATAGCCTGGCGCCGCTCGTGACAGCGGCGGAGAGCCCTGGTGACGGGGACCGGGTCAGGTCCGGCCTCCGGACAAGTCATGTGCCTTGAGAGGAGAGCTCAATGGAAATGGTTCAGCGTATCGTGTCCAGCAGGTGGGTGGTGCTGGCCGCCCGGCTGCTGCTGGGCGGCGTCTTCCTGGCGTCCGCCATCGGCAAGCTGCAGCACCCGGCGCTGTTCGTGGACACGGTGGTGGACTACGGCCTGCTGCCGGAGGCCCTCAGCCGGTTCTACGGGACGGTGCTGCCCTGGGCAGAGCTGGCCGTCGGCATCTCCCTGGTATTGGGCCTGCTCTCGGCCGCGGCGGCTGTGGTCAGCGTGGGCATGACGCTCAGCTTCGCCGTCGCCGGCATATACAGCCTGGTCAAGACCGAGGACGTGCCCACCATCTGCGGGTGCTTCGGCAACCTGGTTTCCCTGACCCATTCCCAGTCTCTGGCCGTGGACGCGGCCATGCTGCTGGCGGCAGCAGTGATCCTGGCGGGCTGGCGCCGCGCCGACGAGCCGGGGGTGTTGTGGCTCCTGAAAGGACCCCTGCGCGGCCGGCCGGCATGGCTGGCCCCGGCGCTCAAGCTGGGGGCAGTGGCGGTCCTTACCGCGGCCCTCGGCCTGGCTATCACGGCCACCAACGAGCCGGCGGATGAGGAGCCGGTGACGGAGAACCCCCGGCTGATGTACTTCTGGAACGGCTGTCCCGACTGCTACGGCCCGGAGGTGGAGCAGGTGGAGTCTCTCCAGCCCGACTACGCCGAGAGAGTGGAGTTCGTGGAGGTGGACTACGTCAGTGACCCGTCGAGCCTGGAGCGGTATGGCGTCATAGAGGATGAGTTCACTGTCCTGCTCATGCAGAGGGATGGGGTGACCGGGGAGTATCACGAGTACGCCCGCTATGCCGGCCACCTCAGGATGGGGACCTTCGACCTGGCCGCCATACGGCGCGGGCTGGACGCCATGCTGAGCGAGGAGGGTCAGGGCGCGTGATCAGGCGGCTGTCCTTCCTGGACCGATTCCTCACCGTGTGGATATTCCTGGCCATGGCCCTGGGCGTGACCCTGGGGCATTTCGTCCCGGACGTGGCCGACTTCACCGACAAGCTCAAGGTGGGGACCACCTCCATACCCATTGCCATCGGCCTCATCCTGATGATGTACCCGCCGCTGGCCAAGGTGAAATACGAGGAGATGGGCCGGGTCTTCCGCGACTGGCGCATCCTGGCGCTGTCTCTGGTGCAGAACTGGGTCATCGGTCCAGTGCTGATGTTCTTCCTGGCCATCCTGTTCCTGGGGATCATATGGGACTACCCCCACTACATGGTGGGGCTGATCATGATCGGCCTGGCCCGCTGCATCGCCATGGTCATCGTCTGGAACGAGCTGGCCAGGGGCGACACCGAGTACTGCGCGGGGCTGGTGGCCTTCAACTCGATCTTCCAGGTCCTGTTCTTCTCGGTCTACGCCTACGTCTTCATCA
>CALMBS010000432.1 GCA_937860285.1 uncultured Chloroflexota bacterium | reverse complement strand
GTTGGAAAGACGTTAGAGGTTTGTGTTGACATTCCCCTGGGCCGGTGGTATCGTCCTAGATGACTGACGCTCGCGTGTGTCAGTCGTGAGTCTCAAGCTGAAAGGGGGGTGTGATGTACAAGAAAATGGCAAGGGCAGCTCTTCCGTTCGTACTGCTGGCCGCCGCCGCCGCGGCGACCCTGTGCATGGCCTGCTATGTGCCGCCCATCACCATCAAGCTCTAGGGCACCCCTGACGACGGGGGGGCGACAAGAGCGACGATCGCCACTGACTGCACTATTCCCAAGATCTGCTTCTGATCCAAAGCCGACCTCAGATCTTCAGAATCATGCCCCCGTCAAGGGGGATCGTAACGCCCGTGGCGGAACCGGCGGCGTCAGAGGCCAGGTAGATGACCGCCGCCGCGATGTGCTCCATCTTCACCCCGCCCTTCAAGGGGGTCTTCTCGTAGGCGGCCTTCACCTCCGGCATGTGCTCCAGGTAGGCCGGGAATATGGGGATGGCGATGATCCCGGGGGCCACGGCGTTCACCCGGATGTGGTACTGCCCCCACTCTGCCGCCAGCTTCCTCACCAGGTGCATCAGGCCGGCCTTGGCGGCAGTGTAGCCGGCCGCGTCCGGGCTGACGCGGAGCCCGGCGGTGGACGCGATGGCCACGATGCTGCCCCCTCCCTGGCGGACCATGATCGGGGCCACCGCCTTGCTGCACAGGAAATGGCCCGTGAGGTTCAGCCGGATGTCCGAGTCCCAGGCCTCCTGCTTCAGATCCAGGGTGGGCACGCTCCCACCCATGGGCGTTCCGGCGTTGCTCACCAGGATGTCGATGCGCCCGTACTCCTCCATCGCTTTCTGGATCAGGTGGTCAACCTGGGCTGCATCCCCCACGTCGGTGGGCACGGCGAGGCACCGCCGGCCGAGGCCGCGGACCTCCGCCGCCGCCTCTTCGAGCGGCTTCGGGGTCCGGGCCGAGATGACCAGGTCCACGCCGGCCCGGGCCATCTCCAGCGCAATGACCTTCCCCGTCCAGCGGCTGGCGCCGGTTACTATGGCTACCTTGCCCTCCAGTGAGAACATCGAGCTCATCTGTCAGTCTCCTTCCGACGTGCGGTCGCTATTCCGCCGCGCGAGGCTGTCCGGCCAGGGCCGGTATTGCCGGTCCGGGCTACTCCGCACACGCGGCGTTGACCAGGGTCGCATCCCAGCAGTGCCAGATCTCATCACTGAAATGCTTGGAGTCCTTGACCCGCCCGGCCTTGGTGGTGCTGTCCCACTCGATGTAGGTGGTCTGATTCCCCGACTTGTTGAAGATGGTGTAGGAGCGGTCGTAGGGCTCGTCATCAGTCATGACAAACGATATGAACCCGCCGTTCTCCGGGCCGCCGGGCACGATATTGGTGTACGTGATGTCGCCCGTCCCCCTGGCCGGGTCCCGGTGCCAGTCTATCTGCAGCAGGTCGGTCCCCTTGGCCTGCTCCGCCTTCAGCACCCAGAATCCCTCGGTGCCGCCGAAGTCCGATTCCCCGCAGTACCAGGGGTAGTCCTCGAATCCATTCTGCTTGCTGATGTACATGTCCCAGCGGACGCCATCGTCGATGTACTTGCCGTGGAGCTCGGCCGTGTAGGTGACGAACTGCACCGTGACACTGTAGGTCCAGACCCACGAATTGTCCGGTTGCTTCACCGGATTCTGCTTCAACGACTCAACGAAGGCGCTTACCGGTATTGCCAGGCCCAGGGTCCCCACCAGGTTCCAGAATCCCACGTTCCAGGAAGCGTAGTTCCAGTTCGACCGGTCAACGAGGGCATTGGCCGTGGCAGAGCCCGGTCCATCCTGACCGACGGCGGAGATTGCCAGCATGCCGGTCGACCCGGCAGTCGAGTTCTCCGTGAAGTCGCTGAAGTCCATGACGAAGGTGGACTGGGGAGGTATGGCCGGGGCCTGGGTGGTATCGGGTTCATCCGTGTCTGTGTCTTTGTTGCCGGCGCACCCGGCAGCGAACAGCAGGAGCAGGGATACGATCAGCAGTGCGTGGACCACAACTACCAGGAACCGCTTCTTCATACTCGCCTCCTAGTCTCTTCTGTGATTATTGCCCCGTATTCTATAACGACGGCGCAGCCGCAATTCGAACCACGCCAGTATTCCCAGCCCCACCAGCCCTCCCGCCACGGATACCAGGTAGACCCAGAGGTGCACCCTGCTCCCGGCTTCGTTCACTTTGAAGCCCCCGGGGACCATGGCGACTCCCCGGGGAGTCGTCACGGCAACGTCCCTCTTGCCAGCCTCGGCGGCGCTGTCAATGGTGATCGTCACCGCTATCTCAGAATCGCTGACCAGCCTGAAGCCTCTGACGGCAATCCCGGCCCCGAAGCTCACCGCAGTAGCTCCGCCGAGGCCTGACCCGGTGATATCCACCGTCAGCTCATCTCCCGGGCGGCCGCCGGCGGCCGTCAGACCCGCGATCAGCGGGCCATTGCCGGGTGTGGCATCGGAGGGACCTGAGGGGAAAGAGCCGGTGGTGAACGTCACCTCGCTGCCACAGGAGGTGTTGTCACCCACCGCCCTGGCCCGGCAGTGGTAGGTCATGCCGGCCGTGAGACCGCTCAAGTCGGCACTGAAGTCACCGGCCACGGTCATCGACTGGGGCGCAGTGGCCGCCCCGTAGTCCGCCGTCGGCCCCCACTCGAACGATACCTGCACCGCGGACGCCGCGCCCGGACTGGCCAGGTAGCCGTTCACGGTGGCCGACCTGTCGGTCACGCCGCTGGCCGGACTGGTGCTCACACTCAATGGCTCGTTGACCCTGATGTAGTCAGCCCTGGTCTGGGTGCCGGTGCTTCCGTCGGAATCGGTCACCCGCAACGCCACGGCGAAGCTGCCCGGGCTGCCGTAGCTGTGCGACGGGTTCTCCAGCGAGCTCCGGCTGCCATCGCCGAAGTCCCACTCGCAGGCCAGCGGGGATGACCTGCCGGTGGAGAGATTGGTGAACTGGATGGCCTGGCCCGTCACCGCCACCGTCCTGTCGGCGGAGAATCCGGCGCGAGGACCCGCACCCACGGTGTAGGTCCCGTCCTCCACCTCTATCACTATCCCCGAACCGGAGACCTCAAAGGGCACACGGTGCCCCGAGCGATCTCGAACGATACCGCCCCACGGCGCCTTCACCAGCAGCCGGGACTTGCCGCCCATGTTGCGGACGGTGAAGCTCAGAGACACCCCGGGGGCAGATACAACGTCGGAGATGGTTGTGTGGTGAGAGTTCTGGGCCGTGTCCCAGTACTCCCTGAAACCGGCTACTCGCACGCCGTTATCGGCGTAGTTGGACACGAAGGCCCGGAAGTTGGCGGCGCTGATGGACCAGTCGATCGCCGGGGTGACGTCCAGCTCGTGCGAAAAAGACGGAATCACGATGCCGGCGGTCGACACGGTGCGCCAGAAGGTCCAGCAGTTGTCACCGAGGTTGCCAATGCTGGACAGCCCTGCGGCAGAGCCGTTGGCCCCGTTTCTCGATACCATCCCCAGCTTCGTGTAGGCATACCTGGCGTGCGTGACGTTGTCCGCACCCTGAAGGCTGCACCACGACCCGGGAGACGTCCTGAAGATGGACTTGATCTGGGCGGTCTCTGCATCCATCAATCTGGTGGCGTTGTCCAACGGCAGATCGGTCAGCCTGGCGCTGAAGTGTATCCCCAGCTCCCATCCGTCATCGGCGATGAGGGCCTTCAGGGCGGCCAGCTCCGATGCAGAGTATCCTGCGAGAGCCGTCACGTCGGCCCATATCGTCCCCCCATCAAGCAGTGACAGCCCGTCATTCACCGTCTTCCAGGGATGCAGGTCCACGCCAAACGAAACCATCCCGGGGTCGGATATGGGAGTCACGTAGGCGTACTCCGGCACCGTCTGCTCCACCGAGTACAGGCGGAGGCGGGCGGTCCGGCCCGGCCGTATGGAAGCGAAGTCGAAGTACACGAATGGATTCACGAACGGGTCGTAGGCTGTGTTCAGGTTGACCGCCCGGTAGCGGGTGTAGGGCGTAGACAGCTTCTTCACGCCATTGAGGTAGATCAGGTTCGTCTTCTCCGCGGTATTCGACACAATGGTGATCTTGAATCTGGCGCCGGGGCCCACATCCCGGGTGACGCTGGTGGCCGAATGCCTGGCCGGATTGCCATAGCTGTAGTAGTACGAGGTGATCTCCAGGGAATCGGTGGGCGTGCCGCTCAGAAGCCGGACAGCAAGCCAGGCGCCGCCGGCATAGACGTTCACGACGGCGTCCTCTTCCGTCGTGTCCGTCCCCATGTCCAGTGTGATAGCCGTTGACAGAGAAGGCGACAACCCTCCTATGAACAGCTTTCCCGAGGCGCCCTCAGTGGCAGCCAGCGAGACACAATGACCGGCGCCGTCGTAGCTCAGAGTCAGGTCCCTGGTGGCGCCCTCCATGCTGTCCATGGCCAGGCAGACGTTGCGGGGGACGGCGCTCATGCCGGTAAAATCCTGGCTGAAAACCACCAGGTCGCCGACCCGGCTATTGGCGGCACCGGAGCTCGCGGCGCGGGCATTTGCAGCCGGGACCAGCATCACCAGCGCGCCGGCCAGGACAATCGTCAGAGCCAGGTACCGTGACCACCCCCAGAAACGTGTACCGGTCATGTTCTCCTCTCATGCAAAATGATTGCCCGCGGTCGGGGCACCCACTCGCGCGGCATCCTGCCCCTTGGAATCCGGCCCT